>JAWKPF010000041.1 GCA_041390825.1 Thermomicrobiales bacterium | reverse complement strand
CGTCGCCGCGGCTTGAACCGTGCCCTCGGCTGCGTCGACCGCACCGGCAACTTTGGTTGCACCGGCTTCGACCGATCCTTCGACCGCGCCGGCAATCTTGGTCGCGCCGGCTTCGACCGTGCCCTGCGCAGCCGCGATGATCCCTGTGCCTTCGGTGGCCTTCGATTCCACAGTGCCTTCGACATCGCCGACGATCTCGGTCGCCGCTGCTTCCACGGTGCCCTTACCGGCATCGACCGCCTCAGCAACCTTCGTGGCGTCCGCCTCAGCCGAACCCTCGGCATCCGCAACGATCTCAGAACCCTCGGTCGCTTTCGCTTCGACCGATCCTTCGATCGCGGCCACGACCTCGGTCGAGTCTGCTTCGGCGGAACCTTCCACTCCGGCGACCGCACCCGAGACCTCGGTAGCGGCTGTCTCGACGGTGCCTTCTGCAGCTCCAGCAATCTCTGTGGCGTCGGCTTCGACGGTGCCCTCGGCATCGGCGACTGCTGAAGAACCCTCAGTGGCAGCGGCCTCGACGGTGCCGGCTGCACTCTCGACATCGGATTCGATCGTGCCAGCTGCGGCTTCGGCAGCGGTCGCTTCGATCTCGGCTGTGCCTTCGACTCCCGCTCCCGTCGATTCGATTGTACCAACCGCTGCTTCTATGGTTCCGACTGCGGCATCGCCGGTTGGAGTTGCCGTTGGCTTCGCATCCTCTTCGCGTCCGCAGGCCGCCAGAACGACCAGACTGAGCACAAGAATGATTGAAAGCGAGCCGAAACGGCTCATCAGGCGACGCGCGTCCATTGCCACATCCCTCGAATTGTGTCGGATTGTCGGAGTTGCCCACACGTCGACCGGGCCACGATCGCCCGTGCGGTTCGATTTGCTTTCCGTTGGAATGCTACGCGCTGGGGTGACGGTCCGCAACCGCCCCAACTTCGGGAGCGCCATTGGGTGGCCTCACGAACCCGCGTCAGCGCCCAGGCGTTGCGGACTCACGCGCCAGGAAGTGGAAGCCGTATGACGATATTGGCAAAGTCGTCCACCGTCACCAGGGCGTCGCGCCCAACGATGATGGTCGATTCGTTCTCTTCGATGATTGCCGGTCCGATGGCAGTGAAGTCTCTCCGCAGCGCATAGCGGTCGTAGACGGGCACCTCCTCGAAGCTTCCGGTCTCCTGCACGAAGGCGCGGCGCGTTCCTTTCTGAGCCGCCGAGGTGGAATCTGATGCGCCCGAGGAAAGCAGATCGAGCGGCAAGTGCGGACTCGGGGCAGCGGCGACGAGTCGCCAGTTGATTGCTTCGACAGGGTTGCCGGTCGCCGTTCGTCCGTAGAGGCGCTTGTACTCGTCCTCGAACGCGGACAAGAGTTTGTCCGTCATCGAAGCATCGAGCGGCCCGTCCGGGATACGGACTTTCACCTGATGACCCTGGCCCACATAGCGCAACTCGGCGAAACGCTGATAGCTGATGTCATTGCTGACGGTGCCGGCGCCGGTCAACATGGCAACCCCTTCGCCAGTCATTTCCTGGAATCGTCGATCGACCTCTGGCCAATCGAGCGTCTCTAGCCTGCCAACGAACGTCCGCACGAAATCGAACGAGATGGGAGCGACCAGGAATCCGATCGTGCTCGCCACTCCGGCTCCGAAGGGGACGATGACTTCCGGCGCTCGCAGGATGCGCGCTACTCCATAGGCGTGCACTGGACCAGCGCCACCAAACGCGAAAAGCGGGAAGGTGCGCGCGTCCTCACCCCGCTCGATGGCGTGAATGCGGGCTGCGCCAGCCATCTGCTCGTTGACGACCTGATGGATGCCCCAGGCGGCCTCTTCGATCGTGAGCCCGAGCGGTTCGGCGACGGTGGCGATGGCCGCTCGCGCCTTGTCGATGTCGAGCGGCATCTTCCCGCCCAGAAAATGATCGGCATCGAGGTAGCCGAGCACGAGATCGGCGTCGGTCACGGTCGGCTGGAGGCCACCGCGGCCGTAGCATGCTGGTCCCGGCATGGCGCTGGCGCTATCGGGTCCAACCTTGAGTAACCCGAGTGTGTCGACCCGCGCAATGCTGCCTCCACCCGATCCGATCTCGATCAACTCGATGACCGGAACGCTGACCGGCAGCCCGCTTCCCTTCTTGAATCGATAGACGCGGCTGACCTCGAACTCGTCGCTGAACGTAAGGCCCTGCTGCCCAACCAGACAGCACTTGGCAGTGGTGCCACCCATGTCGAACGCGAGCAACCGCTCGCGTCCACTGAGTTTGCCGATATGCGCCGCGGCAAGCGCACCGGCCGCGGGACCTGACTCGACGAGTCGAATGGGATACCTCGCAGCCGCTTCCGGAGACGAGAGCCCTCCGGACGAGAGCATGATGAAGAGGCTTCCATCGAAGCCGATCGCTTGCAGGGTCTCTAGCAACCCCGCGATGTAGCGCTCGGCCAGTGGACGCACATAGACATTCGCAACCGTCGTGCTCGTGCGCTCGTACTCCCGAATCTCCGGAGCGACGTCGGACGATACCGAGTAGGTCAAGTCGGGAGCGATCTCCAGCAAGCGTTCATGGACCAAGCGCTCGTGCGCGGGATTCTGGTAGCTGTGCAGGAACGAAATGGCCACCGCGGTGGCGCCCTCGGCGCGGATGCGTTCGAGCAGGCCAGGGAGCTCGTCGAGATCGACCGGAGTCGCCACCGATCCGTCGCTGAGGATGCGTTCGTCGATTTCCAGCCGGAGGTACCGTGGCGCCAACGGGGCTGGATGCTCCAGGTTCAGGTCGTAAAGATCGTAGCGGTGCTCCCGGGCGATTTCCAGCGCGTCGCGAAACCCCTTGGTGGTGATGAGCGCGGTCACCGCGCCTTTTCGCTCGATCAGCGCGTTGGTCACGAGCGTGGTGCCATGCACGATCTGATCGACCTGCTCGGGTGGGATGCCCGTCTGATCGGAAAGCTGCCCAATACCAGTCGCCACCGCGCGCGCTGGCTCATCTGGCGTCGTCAGCGTCTTGGCAATCGAGAATCGGCCGGACTCGCCATCGAAGAGAAGGAAGTCGGTAAAGGTGCCACCGATATCGATTCCGATTCTCGTCGAATCTGTCATGTGCTTCTCTCGCCTTTGGCTCCGCAGGTACCGTCGGGGTGAAGACTACCAGTAGTGATGAGGACGAGGTCCGGAGTCCGGAGACCTGGGTTGAGAGTCCAGGGTCCGGAGCCCGGAGTCCTGGGTTGAGAGTCCAGAGTCCAGGGTCCAGTGAATTGCTTCGACCATTGCGGCCGGTTCGGATCGAAACGATCTTCGACGCTCTCCGGACTCAGAACCCAGGACTCTGGACTCAGGACTCTGAACTTCGACTCCATCCGCCCCGCTTGACATTCTGCAGATGCGGCTGCAAGATTCGATCAGTCGAAGAGCGCATTGGCTTCGAAAGGAGCGAGTACGCGCCGGAAACGAAACGCAAAGCGAGCCGGGGAGAGTGTGAGCCTGGCGCGAATCGGGCGCGGAATGGATCCTGGAGCCGCGGTCCAAAAGGTGACGTCGGTCATCGAGTAGGCGCCGCCGGTGTCTCCACCGTTAGCAGGAGCGGTGTATCGGCTGGATGTACCAGCCCGTACATGTCGAGTGGGAGGCGAACGCCTCCAATGTGGGTGGTACCGCGGACGTGCAAATTGCACCTCCGTCCCTCTGAGGGACGGGGGTTTTTTGTTTGTCCGGCGACTGCCAGGAGTCAGGAAGATGGTCCAGGGTACTGTAGCGCCGATGCCGAAGATGGGAGCGCGTGGAAGCGTGACCCCGTCGCTCGCCGAGGTCGAAACCTGGTTGGCGCGCCAGCCGAAGCGGCCCCGGTTCGTGCCGATCTACCGTGAGGTCATGGCCGATACCGAAACCCCGGTTTCCGCCTTCGTGAAGATCAAGCGTGAGGCTCCTGCCTTCTTGCTGGAGAGTGTCGAGGGTGGTCAGCGCGTGGCGCGCTACTCGTTCATCGGTTCGGAGCCGTTCCTCGATATCGTGCTCGACCAGGGGGAGGCGACGGTCACATCCGAGGACGCTATTCGAAGCGAGCGCTACACCGATCCGCTCACCATGCTGAGTTCCGAGCTTGCCTGGTACGACTCGGCGCGCATGGACGATCTTCCGCTGCCACGGTTCCTGGGGGGAGCGGTCGGGTTCCTCTCCTACGAAGCCATTCGGGCCTTCGAGCCGCGTGTGCCAGAAGCTGCCGGTCCTGGCCGGGGTTTCCCGATCGGCCGATTCATGATCGTCAAGAGCCTGCTGGTATTCGACAATCTCGAACGCACTGTCAAAGTCGTGAGCCATCTCGACTTGGCGGACAACCGGCCCATAGCCGACGCCTACGCCGAGGCGAGCCGGGAGATCGACGAACTGATCAGCCGTTTGCGTGCCCCGCTTGGCGAAATGCCGGCCGGCGGAGGCGCGGTCGAGCTGGCGTTGCAAGACCGTATGCAGTCGAACACGCCAATCGAGAGATACCATCAGTTCATCGACGTCGCTCGTGAGTACATCAAGGCGGGCGACATCTTCCAGGTCGTCCTCTCGCAGCGTGTGGATGTCGACACGCCCGCGCATCCATTCACCATCTATCGCGCGTTGCGGGCGGTCAATCCGTCGCCATACATGTTTTATCTCGATTTCTGTGACTACCAGATCGTGGGAGCCTCACCAGAGCTGCTGGTGCGGCTCGAGGAAGGGGTGGTCACCAACCACCCAATCGCCGGCACCCGGCCGCGTGGCGCGACGCCAGACGCGGATGCCGCCCTGGCAGAGGAGCTCATCAACGACGAGAAGGAACGAGCCGAGCACGTCATGCTCGTCGATCTGGGGAGGAACGACATCGGTCGGGTAGCGAAGCCGGGAACGGTCCGGGTGCCGCGGTTCATGGGAATCGATCGCTATTCGCACGTCATGCACATCGTCACCCATGTCGAAGGCGATATCCGCGACGACATGACCGCATTCGATGCGCTGCGCGCGTGCTTTCCGGCCGGAACGGTATCGGGCGCGCCGAAAGTGCGCGCCATGGAGATCATCGCGGAGCAAGAAATCGACAAGCGCGGACCCTACTCGGGCGCAGTCGGCTATATCGACTTCGCGGGTGACATGGATACCTGCATCGCGTTGCGAACGCTCGTCTACAAGGACGGAATTGCCTCGCTGCAGGCGGGAGGCGGCATCGTGGCGGACAGCACGCCGGAAGGCGAGTACGCCGAGAGCTATCACAAGATGGGCGCGCTGATCCGCGCCATCGAACTGGCGGAACGAATCGAAGCGGACGAGCGGGCCTTCGCCGCCGCCGATGCGGAGATGCAGTCATGATTCTGTTGATCGACAACTACGACTCGTTCACCTTCAATCTCTATCAATTCCTCAGCGAGCTCGGCGCCCAGGTGGTCGTGCACCGAAACGACCAGATCACCCTCGAAGAGATCGACGCTATGCGCGATCTCGACGGCGTGGTCGTTTCCCCCGGGCCCTGCACGCCCAGAGAGGCGGGCATTTCGATCAATGTGATCGAGCACATGGCTGGCAAGACGCCGGTGCTCGGGGTCTGTCTGGGGCATCAATCGATCGGCGAGGCGTTTGGCGGCGATGTCGTTCGCGCCCCGCAGCTGATGCATGGGAAGACGTCGATGGTCCATCACGACGGAAAGGGAATCTTCCAGGGACTGCCCGATCCGTTCGTCGCGACTCGCTATCACTCGTTGATCGTCGATCGCGAGACGCTGCCCGAGCAACTGGAGATTACGGCAGAGACCGAGGACGGCATCATCATGGGACTGCAACATCGGGAGTATCCCGTCTACGGGGTGCAGTTCCACCCTGAATCGATTCTGACTCCGGTTGGCAAGCAACTGCTGGGGAACTTCCTCGCGACCACCGGAGCCAAACCGAGCACGGCTGTGCAACAGGCCCTCATCGGCTATTGAGCGAGACCATGACCGAAGATTTCGATATCAAGTCCGCGATTCGCAAGGTCGTCGAAGGCGAATCGCTCACCTTCGACGAGTCGGTACAGGCGATGGATCAGATCATGAGCGGCAATGCCACACCCGCGCAGATCGCCTCGCTCCTGACCGCAATGCGCATACGCGGTGAAACCGTCGATGAAATTGCCGGGTTCGCAAGCACGATGCGCGCGCATTCGCGGCATGTGGAGTTGTCGCCAGGCACGGTCGCCATCGACACCTGTGGCACCGGCGGCGATCACTCCGGCACGTTCAATATCTCGACCACCGCCGCGTTTGTGATTGCCGGAGCGGGCATCAAGGTCGCCAAGCACGGAAACCGCTCGGTGACCAGCGGCTGCGGATCGGCGGACCTGCTGGAGGCACTGGGCGTTGCGATCGAACTCGAGCCCGAGCAGGTTTCGTCGCTGGTGGACGAAGCTGGCATCGCGTTCATGTTCGCGCCCGCGTACCACCCAGGGTTTCGCCATGCGGGCCCGGTCCGGAGAGAGATCGGCATTCGCACGGTGTTCAATTTCCTTGGGCCGATGACAAACCCCGCCAAGGTGAAACGGCAGCTGATCGGCGTTGGGGACGGTTCTGTCTCGGATCGCCTGGCCGCCGCGCAAGACCGGCTCGGGAGCGAGCGGGTGCTCGTGGTTCATTCCTCCGAGGGTTTCGATGAGTTCGGCCTTGGAGGACCATCGCGAGTGACCGAGTTCGATCGGTCGACCGGCGTTCGCACCTACGATGTCGATGCCGTGGATCATGGACTTGGACGGGCTCCCGCTGCCGCGGTGAAGGGTGGAGATGCTGCCCGGAATGTGGAGATCACCCGGGCTGTGCTCGCGGGTGAACCGGGCGCCTATCGCGACATTGTCCTGCTCAATGCCGGTGCGGGTATCTACGCAGCCGGACAGGCGGACTCGATCGCGGAGGGCATCGAGATCGCGCGGCAATCGCTCGATTCCGGCGCGGCCGCCTCGGTTGTCGAACGGCTTGTCTCGGCGTCCAACCGGCCCACAACTGAGAGGGTGTCCGCCTGATGATCGATACGACCACTGGCATCATCGAAACCGGCACCATTCTCGACCGTATCATCGAGCGAACCGCGCTCGATGTGGCGGCTCGCAAGCAGGCCGTTTCGATCGAGTCCCTGAGACAGCAGGCTGCTACTGCCGCGCCGGCGATCAGTTTGCGAACGGCTCTGAGCGGACCAGGACTTTCGCTCATCGCCGAAATCAAGCGCGCGTCGCCATCCAAGGGACGCTTCCCCGTGGAGTTCGAGGTCGAACACGTCGCATCGAGCTACACGAGATCGGGAGCCGATGCGATCTCGGTGCTGACCGACGAGCCGTTTTTCCAGGGATCGTTGGCTGACTTGCGGGCGACAGCAGAGGTCGCGCACACGGCCGAACGGTCGATTCCCGTGCTCCGCAAGGACTTCATCATCGACGAGTATCAGTTGATCGAGGCACGCGCCAATGGCGCGGACGCCACGTTGCTGATCGTTGGAGCGCTGACCGACGAACGGCTCCGCACGCTCATGGCGGCTGCCGACGCGGCAGGTATCGAGACGCTGGTAGAGGTTCACGATGAGTCCGAGATGGAACGTGCCCTTCGCGCGGGCGCATCGCTGATTGGCATCAACAACCGGGATCTGCGCACGTTTGCGGTCGATCTGGCCGTTACCGAACGATTGGCGCCGATGGTTCCCGAGACAGTGACATTGGTCGGGGAAAGCGGAATCTTCACTGCCGAGGACGCGGAACGTATGCGGACCGCAGGAATGGATGCAGTGCTGGTGGGCGAATCTCTGATCGTGGCGTCCGATCGGGCAACGGCGATAGGGCAGATCAAGTCGGCTAGCGCGCGTGGACCGCGGCAATGACGATGGTTCCGTCGGGTCCGCTCGTGAAGATCTGTGGTCTGCGCACGCCGGAGCTCGCCCAGGTTACCAGCGATGCGGGCGCTGATCTGATCGGATTTGTTTTCGCGTCATCCCGCCGGCAGGTTACGGCCGAGCAAGCGCGCGACATCATCGAGGCGCTGGACGGCCCGGCAGTTCCGGTTGGGCTCTTTGTCGACCATTCCGTCGAGGAGATCAATGCAACGGCGCGCGCGGCGGGATTGGAAATCCTGCAACTGCACTGGCGCGCAGATGAGTCTGACTTCCAGCGATTCGAACTCCCGTACTACGCCGTGCGCAGGACCGAACCGGGCGCCACGTACGACGAGATCGCTCCAGAGCTCGACCGTCTGCTGAGCTCGCCGAATCCGCCGTTGTGGATCATGGTCGATGCGTATCATCCCACCCAGAGCGGCGGAACCGGGCACCTGGCTGATTGGGAGCTTTCCCGCAGGCTCGCCGCGTCGTTTCCGCTCATGCTCGCCGGAGGGCTCAACCCGGAGAATGTCGCCAACGCGATTGCGCAGGTGCGCCCGGCGCATGTGGACGTGAGCAGCGGTGTCGAAGTCGATGGAATCAAGTCGCCCGAGCTGGTGCGAGCATTTGTCGCCAATGCCCGCGCGGCGTTCGATACCTATTCCTCCGCGTCGGAGATCACGGTCCAGTCCTGACCGCTGGTGCAGAGCCAGGCGAGCGCGTCGCGCTGCTGCAGCGTGACGACGTAGTACATCTCGACCTCCTCGTCGGTCCATTTTCGCACCGGCTTGCTGCCGATGCGCAGATCACCGCTCGGGTAGGTCTGGAACAGCCCGGAAGCTTCTGCTTCCCGGGCGACCAGTTCGATCGATTGCTGTTCGTCAGCGGTCAGATCGCCCCCTTCCAGCCGCGCGCCGAACTCGACATCGACCCGCCAGTGGACGACCTCCATCACTTCCAGCAACGCGGCCGCTTCTTCCTCGCCCGGCAGCTGCGTGCCGGCTTCGATCTCATCGACCCCGAGATTCAGGATGTCTTCGAGGAGCTCCTCGACGGCGCCAACGGGGAGAGGCGGAAGCGGCAGCTCGCGGATCAACCCGCACGCATGCCCGATGGCGCCGAACGCTTCCGCCGCCAGGATCATCGGGGTCGATTCCTCTTCGGGGAGCTGGCCGATTGGCGTCTGGAAGATCTGCAGTTCCTCGGGGGCTAGCGCCGCGCCGGCGCTCCCGGCAAGCAGTTCAGCCAGCAGGTCGAAACGGCGCTCCTCCACCTCGTCGGTGCGCCCCTCTTGTTCGGCCACTGCTTCCAGCAGTGACCGTTCGACGAGTGCCCGCAGCACGATCAGCCGGTCGACGACGGCTGCTCTTGGCTGCAGATCGATGGTTATGAAGTCGTCCTGCTCGTCGATAGCATCCATTAGGACCTGCTCCTACACGTTGAAGAGGAAGTTGATGACATCGCCGTCCTCGACGATGTAGGTCTTGCCTTCGCGCCGGAACGTTCCGCGCTTCTTTGTTTCAGCGAGACTGCCCGCATCGATCAGGTCCTGATACCCGACGATCTCGGCCCGAATGAACCCGCGCTGAATGTCGGAGTGAATCGCGCCCGCTGCTTCGACCGCGGGCGTTCCGCGTCGTATCGTCCAGGCACGACACTCGTCCGGGCCAACGGTGAAAAAGGGCATGAGGCCAAGAAGCTCGAAGGAAACCCGGATGATTCGGTCGCGGCTCGATTCGTCGATGCCCAGGTCCTCCATGAAGACGGCGGCATCCTCTGCTTCGAGCTGCCCGATTTCCATCTCGATCTGTCCGGCCAAACCGTCGATCGCCACGCCTGGGGCGGCGAATTGCTCGCGCAATTTCTCGATGAGTTGGTCACCCGTTTCGCCAAGCTGGCCCTCCCCGAGGTTGACCAGGATCAGCAGCGGCTTGATCGTCAGTAGACCAAACCCACGCAGGAGCTTGCGATCCTCTTCCTCGAGCTCATCGACGATCTCCCGGAGCGGGGTATCGGCTTCCAGCGTAGCCTTCAGTCGCTCCATCAGCTTCTGCTCGCGTTCGTATGCCTCTTGTTCGGTTCCCTTCATCTTGGGCAGTTGCTGCACGACGCGTTGCAGGCGTTTGTCGACAACGGCGAGATCGGAAAAGGCGAGCTCGAGATTCATGGTCTCGATGTCGCGAGCCGGATCGACCGATCCCTCTGGATGGGGAGTCGATTCATCTTCGAACGCGCGCACCACGTGCACGAGCGCATCGCCCTGACTCAGGTGACCAAGCAGCTGGCCGCTCATCCCCTGTTCGGAAACGCCCTTGTCGATGCCACGCACATCCAGATACTGCACGTCGGCTGGGACACGGCGCTGGGGCTGAAAGAGCTCGGTCAGGGTATCGAGCCGCTGGTCGGGCACCTTGACGGTAGCCAGGTTCGGTTCGTCATCGCCGCCGAACGAGCCAGTTTCGGCCGTGGAGCGAGACAGGGCATTGAAGACCGTCGACTTGCCGGAGCTGGGCAAGCCGATGATCACGAGTTTGGTGGTCACGTTGGCGAAATCTCCGTCCAGGCTGGCGCGGCCGGGCGGTGCCGCCCGGCGTCGTTCAGCCGGTAAGTATGGCGCAGATTGGGTACGGGGTGACTACGGGTCCGGATCGCGGAGAATCCGGGCGATCGTTGCCCGATTCAGACGAACGATATCGGCGCTTTGGATGCGCAGCATATGCAGGTCGTCCCCCGAACCACCGTAGAGCTCAGCCTGCCCGGCAACCGCTGCATCGACCACCACGATTGCATCCTCCGGGAGATCGATCGGCGCGACACCGCCAGCGGGATAGCCAGTGGTGGAGCGAACATCCTCGGGAGGAGCAATACGGACTTTCGGGAGGCTGGCTGCTTCGGCAAGCTTGTGCCGATCGACCTTGTCGGCGCCACAAGCAATTGCAACGACCAGCTCACCGGCAGGGCCAATGAAGACCAGTGTCTTGATGATGCGATCTGCCGCAACGCCGAGCGCCGCCGCAGCTGCTTCGACAGTCGGAACTCCCTGGGGTGTGGAAATGAGCTCCGCATCGAGGTCGAGGCGATCGATGACCGCTTGAACGCGGCTGGTACCTGGGCTGCTCAACGGTGTCGACGTCGAGGGTCGAGCGCATCGCGCAATCCATCGCCAAAGAAGTTCAGACCCATGACGACCGTCAGGATCGCCAGCCCGGGGAAGGTCGAATACCACCAGTATTGCAGACCGATCTTGGCGCCCTGGTTGACCATGGCTCCCCATTCAGCGGTGGGAGGAACGGCGCCGATCCCGATGAAGCTCAAGCCGGCTGTAAGGACGATGGCTGCGCCGACGTCGAGGGTTGCCTTGACCACAATGGGTGCGTCGGTGCTCGGCAAGATATGCCGGAAGAGCACGCGTGGCCCCGACACGCCGACGGACTTGGCCGCGGTCACGAACTCGTTTTCCTTGATGGTGAGCACTTGTCCGCGCATGAGCCGCGCATATTCCGGCCAAAGCACGAGGATCACCGCGATCATGGCATTCGAGAGACCTGGACCGCCACGGGCGGCCGCGATCGCCATCGCCAGAATGATCGACGGAAACGAGAGCACGGCATCGCAGATACGCATGATGAGGGTGTCGAGCTTGCCGCCTGCAAACCCCGCAATGGCGCCGATGGTGCAACCGATAACTACCGTGATCGCCACGACGAGGATGCCGGCCGGCACCGATACACGCGACGCGTAGATAACGCGGCTCACGAGATCGCGCCCGACGTCGTCCGTGCCGAATGGGTGACTCCAGGATGGTGCTTGCAGCTTACGGTCCATCTGCACGAAGTTGGGATCTTCCAGCGGCAAGATCGGGGCGATCAGCGCGAGCAAGAGCCATCCGGCAACGATCAGGAATCCGATCATCGCCACTGGTTCTCGTCTGAGGGTGTAGAGCACCATGCTGAGCTGGGAGCGATGCTTGGGCATCGTTCCCATTTCGGCAATTTCGACGGTGGAGACCGCGGTTGTCACCGATGCCATGGCTGCGAACTACCCGATCCGGATGCGTGGGTCGAGGATGCCGTACAAGACATCGACCAGGAAGTTGATGATGATGTACACCACTGCCACCACCAGCGTCACGCCGATGAGGCCTGGATAGTCCAGCTTCAGCGCCATGCGGACTGCGAACTGCCCCAAACCGGGCCAGGAGAAAATCGTCTCGGTGAGCACGGCTCCGGCCAGCAGACTGGCGAATGTGAGCCCGATGACCGTGATGGTCGGGATCATCGCGTTGCGGAGCGCGTGCCTGCGAACCACGCTGTATTCGCTGACGCCCTTGGCGCGCGCCGTTCGAACATAGTCGTCATTCAGAGCGGCGACCAGCGACGAGCGCAGCATGCGGGAGATGATCCCCATTGCGAACGCGCCCAGCACGATCGCCGGCAAGATGATGTGCTGGCTGAAGCTCCAGAAGGTGTCCGTCTGACCAGCCAACAGGGAATCGACAGAGATGAAACCGGTGACATGCGGAGGTTTACGCATGCCCACATCGAGCTGGCCGGATCTGGGCAGGATCTGCCACCGGTAGGTGACCAGATATGCCAGCAGCAGTCCGAGCCAAAAGACGGGGATGGAGGTGCCGATCAGGGATATGAACCGCGCGAGATGGTCTGGCCACTTTCCTTGCTTCACCGCCGCGATGATGCCGAGCGGCACGCCGACGGCGATCGCAAAGAGCATGGCGGCGAACGCCAGCTCCATTGTGGCGGGAACGACTTTCCCGAGCTCCTCGCGAACATCTTTGCGGTCGGTAATGGTCGTGCCCATGTCGCCGCGCAAAAGGTTCTTGACATAGTAGACATATTGCACAGGCAGCGGCTTGTCGAGGCCGTATTGGCGCTCCAGCGTCGCGCGCACCTCGGGCCGGTCCGCCTGCCGTTCACCAATGACAGCGTTGAGTGGGTCTCCCGGAACGGCGTGCATCAAGACGAACGTGGCGATACTGACGAAGAAGAGCACAACCAGCGCCTGAACGAAGCGGTATGCGATGTATCTCCAAAGGCCCATGCGCTTTCCCTACGTTCTCGCTGCTTCGAAGATGAGCAGGACGGGCAACAAGCGCCGTTGCCCGTCCTGCCGCAAGTCCACCGATGGTCCTCGCCGATGCGAGAACCTACTCGGTCTTGCTCCCGTTGCGCAGATTGAGGATGTACATCGGGTGCACCGTCACATCCTGAACCGCGACATTCGCCGGCTTTCGGTCGATCGGCTGGTACAGCACCACATACGGGGTGTCTGGCAGGACCAGCTGTTGGATCTGCAGGTAGATCTCTTCACGCTTGGCCGGATCGGTCTCCGCCAATCCCTGATCCAGGAGCGCATCGACTTCCGGGTTCGAATAGCCGACGCGGGCCGCCGCCGCTGTTTCGGAGCGGAAGAACGGAGTGGCATACGTGTCGACGTCCGGATAGTCTGGAGTCCAGGGAGAGATCGTTGCCTGGAAGTCCTTGTTTCGGTAGTTCCCGATGCGCTCGGTTCCAGGGAGGGGAGCCAAGACAACTTTGGCCCCGTTGATCGCTTCGATATCCGCCTTGACCGCGGTGGCCAGCGTTTCGAGGTTCACACCGCCTTCACCCACGCTGTCCGAGTCATAGGTGATCTCGATTTCCTGCTCGCCGACACCAGAGGCGTCCCAAAGCTCCTGCGCCTTTGCCAGATCGTACTGGTACGCGAACTCGAGCATAGCCTCGGACCCCGGAAGCGGCAGCGGAATCGGCAGCGCGGGCCGGACACCGGCGCCAAGCAGGATGTTGTCGATAATCGACTGGTAGTTGATTGCGTGGGCGATCGCCTGGCGCACCTGCGGGTTCGATACTGCGCCGCCGCGCTCGGGGTTCAGATTCATCGCCAGATATTGCAGCGCCAGGGTCGGACCCTCGATCAGCTGGAGATTGGGGTCTTCCTGCACCGAGGCGGCGCTATCCGGGTTGAGCGAATAGGCTATGTCCGCATCGCCGGTCTGAACGGCCTGCAACTGGGCGTTGGCCTCCGTGACGTTCGTGAAGATGATCTGGTCGAACTTCGGCGGCTCGCCCCAATAGTTCGGGTTCGCGACGAGAATGACCGAGCTCGTCAGATCCCACTGGTCGACCACATAGGGACCCGTGCCCACTGAGGTGTTGTTGATCAGCTCTTGCGCGTCCTTATTGGCGATGATGCTGGCATCGGCTGCCTTCTCGTCGTCGGTCGCGTCGTCGGCATACGTTGGCTTGTCGGTAGTGCCGCCAAACTCCATCACTTGCTTGCTGTCGGTGATCGACAGAGGCGTCGAAGAGAGCACGGCAGCGAGACCTGAGTTCGGAGCCGCCAATGTGAACTCGATGGTGTAGTCGTCGACCTTCTTCACCTCGGTCCAGTAGTCGGTCGCAAGGAATGACGGCTGGAACTGCGTCGCAGCCAGGCGGTTGAAGGAGAAGATGACATCGTCCGCGGTCATCGGGTTGCCAGTGTTGGCGAAGGTGATGTCCTGGCGGAGTTTGACCGTGGCGGTCAGCAGATCGTCGCTCAGCGCTGGCATGCCATCGGCCAGCAGCGGCTGGATGGCAGTGGGGTCGGACCCATCCGGCGAATAGTAGAGCGGTTCGTAGATGACGAACATCGCCATCGTGGGATTGATCTCGTAATACCAGGCCGGATCGAGGGTGAGCCAGTCACCGCCGGAGATCGTGTCGGCAATGACCAGCGTCTTTGCATCGATCTGGTTGACGATGTACCGGGATGTTCCCCCGCTCGGCGCCGCCATTGCACGGTCGACCAGCATGCTGGACAACATGGTCGCCGTCATGCCGGCCGCGCCAGCCTTGATCAAGAAATCGCGGCGATTGAGCTCGCCTTCCTGGACTCGGGTAACGAGATTGGTAATCCGGGACTCGGACATGCGCGTTCACCTCGTTCGTGACGATCCGCCGGCACGGCGCCGGCGTCAAAGACTCGCGGCACTGCGCCATCTGGCTCCTGTCGACCGAGCTTTCCACAGCCAGAACCGGCGGGGCAGCGGTCGTACCAATATGGCGCTTGCGTCGAAGTCGGGGACATTATGGGTCGCGTACTGTTCCCCGTCAACGATCTTCAGGTTCTTTTTGGCTTTGTCATCGGCTGTCGAGGGCGCGCATTTCGAAGCAACTCAGCAGCGGACTGACTCGATCGCCGCGCGCACATGCTCTTCCGGTACATCGCGTGAAATCGATACCCCGCCTTGCGCGACGAGAAGAACCCAGCTGGTCTTGCCGCTCACCCGTTTCTTGTCGCTGCCGAGCAGCTCGATCACTCTGACAGGATCGAAATCACCGCTGGTCGGCAGTCCATAGGCTTCCGCCAGCATGGCGATTTCGGCTGCCCGCTCAAGGGCAACCCGTCCTTCCCGCACGGAGAGCTGGCTCGCGGCCTGCATTCCGATCGAAACCGCTTCGCCATGCATGTACTCGTAGTCGCTGGCTTCGATCGCGTGGCCAATCGTGTGCCCGAAGTTGAGATACGCCCGAACGCCGCTTTCCCGCTCATCCGCTTCGACGACGCGGCTCTTGAGCGCCACATTGCGGCGGAGTGCGTACGTCAGCGCAGGTTCTTGCAACCCGAGCAGCTGCCGGCGATTTCGGTTCAGGAATTCTTCCAGGTCGGCGGCTTCGCCGTTCGGGGTCGAAGGCTGGATGATGGCATGCTTGACGACCTCGGCCCATCCCTGCCGAAGCTCGCGCGGTGGCAGGGTCTGCAGAAAGTGCGGGTCGATCAACACGAGCGGAGGTTGATAGAACGCTCCGATGAGGTTCTTCCCGGCCGTGTGATTGATGCCGGTCTTGCCGCCCACACTCGAGTCGACCATTGCCAGCAGCGACGTGGGCATCTGCACGAATCCCACACCTCGCAAGACGGTGGCGGCCACGAATCCGGCCAGGTCCCCGACGACCCCGCCGCCCAGCGCCAGCACGAGATCGCTTCGCTCGATGTGGCCGCCGAGCATTCGGTCGTAGAGCGATTCGGCGCCGCCAATACGCTTGCTCGATTCGCCGGGAGGGACGGTCAGCCGTTCGGCAGCCAAGCCTGATCGTTCGAGGATGTCCGCGATCTCTGACCCATGCGCTGCGTCGACATTGTCATCGCTGAGGATCCAGACGCGCTTTGACTTTGTCCAACGGTGGCGGATCAGCTCACCGGCAGCATGTCGGATGCCCGGTTCGATGAAGATTTCGGACGATCCAGACGCGGCATCCAATGTCACCGAGGGAATGAGCTCTCCATCGTTCGGGAGAAGCGAATGGATCGCGTGGGCCACATCGATCGCCGAATGGCGATCGACCGGAAACGTGACTGCCGAGCGGTCGTAATAGCCGAGACGAGAGGACTTGAGGGAAGCAATGCGGCCGATGGGATCGTCGCCTGCCAGCATCGGTCGTGCGAACGCGCTTCCCTCGCGGATCTGTTGCGCTGCCAGCCGTGCGTGGATCGTTTCTGGGCGGGCGTCGAGCGTGACGGTCAGCGTTTCCGGACCACCGAGCAGATCAGGAGTCCATGCGTCGTCGGACGCTGGCGCGCCGCCACCTGTCGAGATGACGACGCGCTCCCTGCTCAGTGCCCGCGCCAGCTGAGCGCGCTCTGACTGGCGAAACGCAACTTCACCATCCTGCGCGAAGATCTCCGGAATCGTCTTGCCGTATTCCTCTTCGAGCGCGACATCCAAGTCGATCACCTCCCAGCCGAGGCGATCTGCGAGAATCCTGCTGGTGGTGGTTTTGCCAGTCCCACTGAAACCAATGAGAGCGATTCGGTGATATTCGGTCACGGTTCGGCTGGTGTCCTGCAGATGCTCCATCGATGGGAGCGCGAGCAATTGCGACCCTTATGCTACCCGGTCCAGGCGATGAGGTCTTGCGCCCATGAGCGAGCAACAACTGGTTCTGACGATCGATCAAGGCACCACGTCGTCAAGGGTCATCCTGTTCGACCGTTCCGGGCAGATGAAGTCGGTCGCCCAACGGGCGATCACCCAGCACTATCCCGCGAGTGGCTGGGTGAACCACGATGCCAACGAGATTTGGCAATCCGTTCATGGGTGTCTCTCCGAGGCACTTGCCCGTGCTGGCGCTCGGCTAGACGATGTGGCCGGTATTGGCATCACCAACCAGCGCGAAACGACGGTTGTCTGGGATCGCGCGACCGGTGAGCCCCTGGCTCCGGCAATCGTCTGGCAGAGTCGGCAGTCGGTTCCCTATGTGACCTCTATCGTCGAGCGGGGGATGGGCGAGCGTTTCCATCTGCTCACCGGGCTTGTGCCCGATGCGTACTTCTCCGCCACAAAGCTGGCGCTCTTGCTGGATGAGCATCCCGAGATCCGGCGCAAAGCAGAAGCCGGTGATGCGCTCTTCGGCACTGTGGACAGCTGGCTCGTGTACAAGCTCTCACGCGGCGCGGCTCATGTGACCGACGTCAGCAATGCCGCGCGCACCATGCTGTTCGATATCCATACGCTTACGTGGTCGGACGAACTACTGGCGGACCTGTCGATCCCCCGCGCCATGCTTCCCACGGTAGTCGATTCCAGTGGATTCGTTGCAGAGTACTCGGATTCCCAGCTTGGAGGATCGGCCCCGATCGCCGGTATCGCGGGAGATCAGCATGCCGCGCTCTTTGGGCAACTCTGTTTTGCGCCCGGCGAGGCGAAGAACACGATCGGCACGGGGTCGTTCCTGCTGATGAACACCGGCGCCAGCGTGCCGATTTCCAACTCCGGGCTGCTGGCAACCATCGGATGGAAACGCGGAGATGAGCTCTGCTATGCCTCCGAAGGTTCGGTGTTCGTTTCTGGTTCAGCCGTGCAATGGTTGCGGGACGGGCTTGGTGTGATCGAGTCATCTGCCGATATCGAGCGGCTGCTCGACACCGAATCGGGGTCGGGTGGAGTCGTGTTCGTGCCAGCTCTGACGGGGTTGGGCGCGCCGCATTGGGATCCAACCGCACGAGGCGGCATTTTCGGGATCGACCGTGGCACCACGGCAGGGCATCTGGCTCACGCGACCATCGAAGGGATTGCGCTGCAGGCTTACGAACTGGTCGAACTCATGCGGTCCGAGACCGGATTGCCGATTTCGACCCTCAAGGTCGATGGCGGAGCCGCTGCGAACGATCGCCTGGTGCAATTGCACGCGGACCTGATCGGTGTCGAGGTCGTTCGCCCGGCAGTATTGGAAACCACCGCGCTTGGCGCCGCCTACCTGGCCGGTCTCGCGGTCGGGCTTTGGGCAAACCGGGATGAACTACGCCAGAACGTCGAGATCGACCGGGTTTTCGCGCCATCGATGCCGGATGCCACACGCGACAGGCTCATTGCGCGCTGGAAAAAAGCGGTCGAACGCGTACAGAACTGGGACGTCTAGGAGCTCAGCTGCCTATTCTTCGGAGAGTTCTTGCTCTTCGATGACGCGAAACTGGGTTTCGGTTTCCTTTGGATTGCGGCGAAGCAAGAACTGTCGGCGGCTCAGGGATTCCATAGCCTGTTGATAGAAACCCTTCATGGTCTCTTTGGACGGCTTGGCGCCCTCGGAATAGTAGTAGTCCGCGGCCTTGCCGATGGCCATAGTCCCCGTGTAGGCTATTGCGACCTTGGGCACGGCGCCTCCCATGAATGGCACCAGCGCGGCGGCTTCCCGTGCGACCGTTCGCCAAAAGAAGCCCGCGCCCACCACCGGCACCATCTCCTGAAAGATCCGGCGAGAGTCGTGCAAATCCTCCCCGTGGATGGCGGCGATCTTGAAGATCAGCAAGAGCTGGTTCTTCGTCAACAGGAAGAAGTCGGCGCCCACGGTGGCAATACTGCCCAGGATCGGCACCATCGTCGGCACATTCGAGATGAGGGAGAACTGGGCGTTCGCCATCGACGTTTCATCGTTGACATGCTTGATCGCGGCAGACCGAAACGCCGGCAGAAAGCGGCCAAGCGCGACAGCCCGGTCAGGGTTGCCAGCGACGATACGGGCTCGCGCCTGGCGAAGCGCCCGCTCATCCGTCGGGTCGGTGCTGAGGAATGGCGCCGCCGCGATCTTTTCACCAGACGACCGGATGCGGTCGAGCAGCACTTTGGATTCAGCGCTTGCCTCCGGGTCGTAGATGATGACCACATCGAATCCTTCGACCGGCAAGTGCCCTTCGTCCAGTCTTCGAATCGTGACGTAGCCAGAGTATTCGAGCCCGGTGAGGTTCGCGGCAATCCGCTCGGCCATGTCGCGCTGATCGGAAAGGATCAGCACGCTTGGCGGCGTCATCGCCTGATCTCGAATCTCATCGAGACTCAACTCGCGGATGATGCTCCACACGCCCTTGGCAGTGGAGAACGGTTCCATTCCTCGCATCGTCGTTCCTGGGTCTTCCTAGTTATGCGCCAGGTTCGATCCTGCGCCGCTCATTGATACCCCATCCAGCGAATCTCCACGGGTTGCCCAGCCTCGATTCGCTCAATCGATTCCGGCAAGATCGCAAGACCGTTCACCGCCAGAAGCGACGACACGATCCCCGAACCGCGATGAACGGTTGGGGCGATCCAGAGCTGTCCAGCCGAATCGATTCGAACGTGTCCGCGAATCACATCGGTGCGTCCACGCGCGCCCGTCAGCGGCTCCGTCGCAAGTGCGAAGCGTCGGTCGGAATCGTCTTTGCGCCCGCTGAGCAGGCCGATGGCCAGCCGGCCGAAGAACTCGAACCCAACGAATGCCGCAACAGGATTCCCCGGGAGCGAGAGGACGACGGCTTGACCGAAACGCCCAAAACCGAAATGCCTGCCGGGGCGAAGACGGACATTCCAGAGCTCTGCCTCTGGATGTCCATCGAGCAGCCCGGCCATGGTGTCGGCTGTGCTGTCGGAGATACCCCCGCTCGTGATGATGAGATCGGACTCCTGCCCCAGGTCATCGAGAAGCTCGGAAAGACCCGAACTGTCACCATCGCTCTGCGCGACACGGACAACGTTGCCTCCGGCGCACTGAACCTGAGCAGCAAGCATCGGACCATTCGCGTCGGGAACCTGCGCAGGCTTGCTCGAGGGAAGCAACTCCTGGCCAATCGACAGAATCGAGACCACCGGGGCCGCGATGACCGACGCGGTCTCGCATCCAAGCGCCGCCAACAAACCGATTTCCTGGGGCCGGATGACGGTACCTGGGGAGAGAACCGGCATTCCTGCCCGGACGTCTTCGCCGGTGGGGCGAACATGTTGCCCGGTTGCGACTGGCTGTGTGAGCACGATCTCGTGGCCCCGCTCCAGGACGGTCTCGTGGGGAACAACCGCGTCGCAGCCGTTGGGGAGTGCTGCTCCAGTACTGATCCGCACGGCAGAGCCCGGTTTGCACGTCCCCGTCCAGATTTCGCCAGCCTCGACGGCTCCGGCAACCATGAGACGAGTTGCGGCAGTTTCCGATGCCCGGCTCGTGTCGGCGGCGCGAACGGCGAAGCCATCCATCGCCGAGTTTGTGAAGCGCGGGAGATCGAACGGCGCAACGAGTTCTTCCGCGACGACGAGCCCCAGGATCGAATCGAGCGGGAGTGAGCACGGAGACTTCGATGCGATTCGCTGGAAAAGGCGACCGCGCGCCTGCTCGACCGAGAGATCGAGTCGGACGCGCGGCGGAAAGGAATCGTTCAGTGGTTATGCCTGCTCGGCGAAGCCGGCCATGGTGTCGACCAGACCCTTGACCGATCCGGCTGACTTCTCGAGTGCGGCTTGCTCGTCGGCGGTGAGGGTCAACTGATAGATCTCCTCCACGCCGCCAGCGCCGAGCTTCACTGGCACGCCGACGAAGATACCGTCGATGCCATATTCGCCCTGAAGCAGCACGCTACACGGAAGCACGCGCTTCTTGTCGAGCAGAATCGAATCGACCATCTCGACCACCGATGTTCCCGGCGCATACCAGGCGCTTCCGGTCTTGAGCAGACCGACGATCTCGGCGCCGCCGTTGGCAGTGCGCTCCTCGATGGCCTTCACACGATCTGCCGGGAAAAGCTCGGTGATGGGAATACCGGCGATGGTGGAATAGCGCGACAGGGGAACCATGGTGTCGCCGTGGCCGCCGAGCACCAGGGCAGACACATCCTCGACCGAGACGCCTGCTTCCATGGCAATGAAGGTGCGGAACCGGGCGGAATCGAGTACCCCGGCCATGCCGATGACGCGCTCGCGCGGGAACCCGGCAGCATCGAATGCGACATGGCACATGGCATCGAGCGGGTTGGAAACGACGATGATGATTGCGTTTGGCGAGTGCGCGATGACTTGCTCCGTGACCGACTTGACGATGCCCTGATTGGTGCGGAGAAGATCGTCGCGGCTCATGCCTGGTTTGCGCGCGATGCCGGAAGTGATGACGACAACATCGGAATCGGCGGTTTCTTCGTACCCGTTCGAGCCGGTGATTTGGGTGTCGTATCCCATCAACGGCCCGACTTGCATCATGTCGAGCGCTTTGCCCTGCGGCATGCCTTCGACAATGTCGACGAGGACGACATCCGCGTAGTCTCGCAGCGCGAGCATTTGGGCGACCGTGCCCCCAACCATACCGGCTCCGACGACCGTGACTTTGCTGCGCTTGCTTGCTGCCATGAGACGTTCACCCGCTCCCTTTGCTTCGCAATCTGGTGCGTGCGGCCGCATGCCACACCCCAGCACGATAGTATAGGCGGCGGAAAACGCCAGCCGCCCGAGTCATCGAACGAAGTGAGAGCATGCTCAATCCGCCGCCAGTCGATCTTCATCTCCATCTGCTGCCAAATGTGGACGATGGTCCATCGCGGCTCGATGAATGCGATGCAATGCTGCGTTTCTTCGCTCAGCTTGGGGTCAAGCGGCTCGCCACCACTCCACATCTACACGGACCGCTCGACGAGCGGCAGCGACGGCTGGTGGAGAGTGGATTGGGCGCGATCTCGCCAATGCTGACCAACTACGGCGTTTCCGTGACGCCGGGTTTCGAGGTTCTGCTGACGCCCGACGTGCCACAGCGATTGGCGGACGGAGAGCCAATTGGCTATGCCGGCACCAACGCGGTCCTGGTCGAGTTGCCATTCGAGTTTTGGCCGGAGCAGTCCGCCGAGACGATCTTCGAGATACAGACCGTCGAATTCCAACCGGTGCTGGCGCATCCGGAGCGATACGTTGCCGCGCAACACGATCCGCGCAAAGTCATGGAGTTGGGCGAACGGGGGGTCATCATGCAGGTGACCTATGCCAGTCTCGCAGGGGTCAATGGCCGATCGGCGCGATCTCTTGGTGAGCAGATCATTCGTGACTGCCCTCGGGTGATTCTGGCAACCGATGCACATGGCAACGGCACGCGGCTCCGTTCGTTCGAAGCGGGGCTCAGCCGAGCGACAGAAGTGGTCGGTCCGGTGCGGGCGGCTCAGATGTCGGCGTCCAATCCCGCGTCGATTCTGGCCAACCAGCCGTTTCCCATTCAGGCGCCGCTGGAGCGAAAACCAGAGCAGCGATCGTTCTTCGGTCGCGCGAAGCGTTCCGGTGGCCGCTGGGGTGACCGCAAGGGCTGGTGACCGTCGGCGGTGTTCGCGATCATGTGGTACCATCACCCGTCGTTGAATCGCATATTCCCCGATAGCTCAACGGTAGAGCGCCCGGCTGTTAACCGGTAGGTTCGTGGTTCGAATCCACGTCGGGGAGCCTTCAGACTTCATCAGCATCGAGATCGGCGCGTTCTGACGCGTTTCATGTCATGCCCGCTCCCTTAAACCGCCGTGGTTCCCTTCGTGCGGTCATTCGATCTTGCGAAGCGCTGAACCCTTGTGTGCCGCGATGTGGTCGGTCTTGTCACTCCTGATCTCGTACTGCGGGTCGTCCGGTGTAGCGTGATGGGTGTAGCCCTTGTAGTCGAAATCGCTGGTGTGCACCGCGATGATGGTGCCCGAAACCTCTCCGGCCTCTGAGTTCCACCTGACATGGTCACCGACCTCGAAACGATCCATCATGTTCTCCTCTCTCCGCGAGCAGACCGCAGATGATTGCCGATCCATGAACGCGAACAACGAGAAAACCTCATCCGATCACGACGGCAGCCGAGACATCTTTACGATCGGGCATTCCTCGTTGCCGATCGACCGGTTTGTAGCGCTCCTGCGGAGCCACGACATCGATCTTCTGGTCGATATTCGACGTCACCCCGGGTCGCGGCATGCGCCGCAGTTCGGCGGCGAGCCTTTGCGTGAGTCGCTCGAAGCCGCAGGGATTGCCTATCTGGCGCTGCCTGCGTTGGGCGGACGCCGTCCTGCCCGCGCGGATTCACGCAATCAGGCATGGCGGAATTCATCGTTTCGAGGATACGCCGACTACATGGAGACCGCTGATTTTGCGAACGGCCTCGATGAACTAACGGTGTTGGCGCGAGAGCACCGAGTGGCCATCATGTGCGCGGAAGCAGTTTGGTGGCGGTGTCATCGAGCGCTCGTCTCCGATGCGATGGTCGCAGAGGGATGGCAGGTTCGGCACATCATGAGTGACGGATCAACTCAGCCGCACCGTTTGTCTGCGCCTGCGCGCATCGTCGATGGGAGATTGACGTATCACGAAGACGCGTCTGGAACCGAGCAGTCCCTGGGGTAGGCGAGGTCGTTTCTCAGGCATCGGTTGGGGCCGAACTCGGCCTGGTCAGTTGGAGCTTCGGGCGTCGGAGGCTCGACCGGGATCGACTGTTTTGGCTGAACGAATGCTGTTGCCGCTGATTGCCGGGTTTCATGGGCCATCCCACTCACGAAACACGGCAGATCGATCCGGCGCGAAGTCAACACCCGTTTCGTGTCAAGATTTGCCCATTGGAAGACGACAAGTGGGGAGTCACCGAACCGATTCCCAACTTGCCGTTCGTTGCGCGCCGGGGCCGATACCCCATTCGAAGGCGCCGGACTTCAACTGGAGACACGAATATGGCGGACCACTTTCGGAACCTCATCGATGGCAAATGGGTCGATGCAAAAAGCGGCAAGACGTTCGAGCGTCGCAACCCGGCCAATGGCGAGCTGGTGGCCGAGTACACGAAGAGCGACGCCAGCGATGTCGACGCGGCTGTTTCGGCAGCAGCCAGGGCGTTCAAGAGCTGGAGGCTCTATCCGGCGCCCAAGCGCGGTGAGTTGCTCTATAAGGCAGCGCAGATTCTCAACGAGCGCAAAGAGCAGTTCGCGCGCGAAATGACCGAGGAGATGGGGAAGGTCATCTCCGAGGCACGGGGCGACGTGCAGGAAGCGATCGACATGACGTTTTACATGGCCGGCGAGGGGCGCCGCCTTTATGGCCAGACGACGCCTTCCGAGCTTCCGAACAAGTTCAACATGTCCGTGCGCAAGCCGCTTGGGGTCGCGGGCATCATCACGCCCTGGAACTTCCCGATGGCGATCCCGTCGTGGAAGATGACACCCGCGCTGATTGCCGGGAACACGGTGGTGTTCAAGCCGGCGTCGTTCACACCACGTATGGCGGTGCGCTGGGTCGAGGTGCTGCAGGAAGCCGGCATTCCCGACGGTGTCGTGAATCTCGTCATCGGCGGTGGCGAGGATGTGGGTAAGGCCATCGTGGATCATCCCGATGTGGCGCTTATCTCGTTTACCGGTTCGACTGAGACCGGTGTCGCGCTGGCGGCTCGCGCGGCGGCTCTGAACAAGCGTGTTTCGCTGGAGATGGGTGGCAAGAATGCTGTCATCGTGCTCGACGACGCCAATCTGGAACTGGCGGTGGACGGCATCCTCTGGAGCGCTTTCGGCACGTCTGGCCAGCGATGCACCGCGGCGAGCCGGGTGATCGTGCAGCGCGGAGCGCAGAAGGAACTGGTCGAGCGGCTCGTCGCCCGTGCGGGCGGTATGCGCCTGGGGGACGGGTTGGACGAATCGGTTCAGATCGGGCCGGTGGTCAGCAAGAAGCAACTGGAAACCATTGGCGGCTACGTCAAGATCGGGCAAGAGGAAGGAGCGCGTCTGGCGGCGGGTGGCGGTATTGCCACTGAGGGAGCGCTGGGCAAGGGATTCTTCCACGAACCGACCATTTTCGATGAGGTCGGACGCGGAATGCGGATTGCCAATGAGGAGATCTTTGGCCCGGTCACCTCGATCGTGCCGGTCGATTCGCTGGACGAGGCCATCGATGTCGCGAATTCCGTCGAGTATGGTCTCTCCGCATCGATCTTCACGCAAGACATCAACAACGCCTATCGAGCGATGCGCGACATTTTCACCGGCATCCTCTATGTGAACGCCGGGACCACCGGAGCAGAAATTCATCTTCCGTTTGGGGGAACCAAGGCGACCGGCAACGGGCATCGGGAAGCGGGTACCGCGACGCTCGATTTCTACACCGAATGGCAGAGCGTTTACGTCGACTTCAGCGGCAAGCTGCAACGGGCGCAGATCGACAATCAGTAAGAACTGAAAACCGGGAACTGGAGAGCATCGCGCTTTCCAGTTCCTCGGCGCTCTCGACCTATATGCTGTAGTTCGGAACCGCGGTGCCCTGTCTGGAGCGGATGACCAGATCCTCGAAGGTAAGCGATCGCAGGAACGCCACCGAGATGTCGTTCAGTTCGTGCCAGACCTGATGGACCGGATCCATGCCCATCGGTGTCTGGTGGGGATGGTTCTTGTTGATCTCGCCGCTGTCCAGAACCTGAAAGGCGTCGAACAGCGTGATTTCCGACGGATCACGCGCCAATTCATGACCGCCGGAGGGACCACGCACGCTCCGGATCAGACCGCCGCGGTTGAGCGCGCTCAAGACCTGGTGCAGATACGCTTCTGGCATTTGCTGACGCTGCGCGATCTCTCGGCTCTGCACGGTTCCCTGACCGTAGTGGAGCGCTAGATCGTAGAGCGCGCGGACTCCATAATCAGTTCGGCTTGAGACGCGCATTCAACCCCTCGTTCATCCGACCGGACACGTAGCCTTCCAGATCGAGCGTGACATACCGATACCCGGCCGCGCGGACTCCGCGGGCAATTTCTTCCCGATCGGCGATGGCGTCGGCCAGTTGGTCCGCGGGCATCTCGATGCGAGCAATCTCATCATGATGCCGGACCCGGAACCCCCGGTAGCCAAGACGGCGCAGGTGGCTTTCTGCTTTGGCCACCTGCGCGAGTTTTTCGACCGTGATCGGGTCACCGTACGCAAAACGGGACGAGAGACACGCGGCGGCAGGCTTGTCCCATGTTGGAAGCGCGAGCCACTGTGAGAGATCGCGAATCTCCTGCTTGGTCAAGCCGGCCTCCTGCAAGGGGCTGCGCACCCCAAGTTGATTCGCCGCGCGAATGCCGGGCCGAAAATCCCCAAGGTCGTCCGCGTTGGTGCCGTCGAGCACTGCAGCATATCCATGTTGGGCCGCGTACGCCTGGAGCTGCGTGTAGAGCTCTGTCTTGCAGAAGTAGCAGCGTTGGTGGGAGTTGTTCGCATAGCGGGGGTCGGTGAGCTCCATGGTGCGGACCATGACGTGCACCGCGCCGATCTCCGCGGCGACCGCACGCGCTTCTTCCATTTCTTCAGGGGCATAGGTCTCGGACAAACCGGTGGCTGCGACGGCGCGATTGCCGAGCGCGAGAACGCTCGCCTTCAACAGCAGCGCGCTGTCGACGCCACCGGAGAATGCCACCACACATGAACCGAGGGAGCCGATCGCACCCAGGAGCGCGTTCCACTTCGTTTCGAGCTCTGGTGAAAGCGATTCGATCTGCGGCACGTCTGCTCCATTGGCGCCCGGGCAGGGGCGCAGTTGCGGGTGAGAATTAACCGAATCTTCATCAGGACTTTGGAAATCCTTCAATTTCGGTTGATATCCTCAGCCGATGGTAAGATATCCGATGGTTTTCCAGCCAGATTGCTGGATTCGAACAGGTTCATCGTAGGTTTTTGCTCGCGAGACGGCAGGGTCACGCGAGTTCGCGAACAGAGGAGAAACATGTCGGAACGACCAGTCAACAAGCTCAACGAACTATACAAGGAGTTCCTTTCCGGGCAGATCGATCGCCGCACGCTCATGCTGCGCGCCAGCCAAATTGGACTCTCGGCCGCAGGCCTGTCGATGTTCATGCGCGGCGTTCCGGCCTCTGCACAGGATGCGACTCCTGAGCCGGCAACCGGTGACGTGGCGCTGCCGGGCGGCTTCAAGTCGTTGACGCGCGAGGAATACAAGGCCATGCTGGGTGAGGTGTATCCCTTCACCCTCGAAGAGCAGCCGGCCGGCGGCACGTTGATTCTCGGCAGCACCTCGTCCTCGAACTTGACCACGGTGAACTACTTCTTCGCGGACAATTTCCCGACGCAAGACATTTGCGGTCTGATGTTCGAGTCGCTCGTTGGCGCCTTCCCGAACCCGGACAACAATGCCGAGTACCTGCTCAATGGGCAGTTCTTCGTCCCGGGCCTTGCCGACTACTACGAGATCGCAGAAGACGGCCGCACCTATACCTTCTACCTGAATGCAGACGCGACCTTCCACGATGGCACGCCGGTGACGGCGCAGGACGTGGTGATGGTCTGTGATGCGCAGGCGAACGAGAACTCGGGCAGCTCGTACTCGAGCTCTTTCCTTGCGACCCTCGAGTCGTGGACCGCGATCGATGACAAGACCTTCCAGTGGGTGACGCTCGAGGCCTTCCCGCAGTTGGTCGTCTTCCCGAACATTGCGCTGCCGGTGCTGCCGTCCAGCATTTGGGGCGACGTTCCGGTCGAAGAGTGGCAGACCGATCCGGGCAGCACGGGCACCGACCCGTCCCGCGTCGTGGGTTCTGGCCCGTTCAAGTTCGTCGAACTGAACGAAGGCGAAGGCACCACCACTCTGGTTCGCAACGAAGACTACTGGGACAGAGTCCCGGCCGTGGAGACAGTGATCTTCCAGGTTTGGCCGGACGACACTGCTGTGACCGAGGCGCTGCGCGCTGGCGATCTCGACATGCTGATGGACCCGGTCACCCCGGCCGATGTCGAGAGCCTGCAGGCCGAGGAGAACCTGAACGTCGATGTCTACGACTCGTACCAGTTCGGTTTCTTTGGCTACAACCTCGACCCCGAGAAGACTCCGCTCTTCCAGGACGTCAAGGTTCGCCAGGCACTGATCTATGCCCTCGACCGCCAGGCGTTGGTCGATAGCGTCCTGCTCGGCTATGGCGAGGTCGCCAATGGCACGCAGCCGACCCTCTCCGAAGCCTATGCTCCCGAACTGATCAATACCGTCTACAACTACGATGTCGACAAGGCCAACTCGCTCCTCGACGAAGCTGGTTGGGTTGCCGGTTCGGACGGCATTCGCGAGAAGGATGGCGTGAAGCTCTCCTTCGAGATCATGTACGGCGCGGCCTCGACCAACGATCAGATCGCTTCGGCAGCACAGGACTTTTGGAAGGCTGTCGGAGTCGATGCGCAGCCGACCTCGGTCGACTTCGATACCGTGCTGATCCCGGCGATCACCGAGACCTTCGATTACCAGATGTGCATGCTGGCGTTCGACTGGGCGTCCCCCTCGGGAGATCAGTCGGCAATGTTCGGCACCGACTCCTATGGCGCGGGCTTCAACTTCATGAAGTACTCGAACCCGGCCTATGACGAGGCGAACACTGCTGCGAGCACGACGCTCGATCCGAAGGAGCGCTTCGATCTGTTGGTGAAGGCCTCGAACATCGTCAACGACGATGCCCCGATTATCATCAACTGGTTCCGCAAGGATCGCACCGGCTACAACAAGCGCATGGTGAACTTCTCCCCGCGCACGGGCAACTTGCTCTGGTCGCTGCCATACGTGGCTGTCGCCGAATAAAAGTACAGTTGCGTCGGGAGGATTCGTTCCTCCCGACGCTTCTTTGTTTGCGCTATGCTCTCAGGCAGTACCCCTTAGGCGCGCCATACCGACGTCCTCGTCGAGGTCACCTTCATGCTCCGGTACATTGTTCGGCGACTGCTGCAGATGATTCCGATCCTGTTCGGGATCACGCTCATCACGTTCCTCATCATCAACGCGGCTGGCAGTCCGCTGCAGAACATGGAGTTCAACCCGCGGGTCAAGCCCGAGGACATCGAACGTATCCGGCACAACCTTGGGCTGGATGAGCCGGTTTGGAAGCGCTACTTCATTTGGGTCGGGAATGTCCTGCGCGGCGATCTGGGACTGTCGCTCATCAACTTCCGCCCGGTCACCGATCGCATCCAGGAGGTGATGTTCAATACCCTCCTGCTCTCACTCTTGTCCACGACCATCTCGTTGGCGATTGCAGTGCCGCTGGGAATCTACGCAGCCACCCACCGCAATGGGATCGTCGATCGCGTCACCAGCGTGCTCTCGGTGGCCGGCTATGCGATTCCCACGGTGTGGCTCGGGCTCCTGCTGATCATCATCTTTTCAGTGCAGTTCGATAAGTGGGGGTTCCCGTCGCTACCAGTCGGAGGTGTGCGCGACCTGAGAGGGGACGGCGGCATCAAAGACCGAATCGAGCACTTGATCCTGCCGATCACCGCGCTTGTCATTCCGCAAGTGGGTATCTGGCTCTTCTGGGTGCGCTCGAACATGCTCGAAGTGCTCGGCCAGGACTATATGCGGGCTGCCCGCGCACGCGGACTTCGCGAGAAGTCGATTCTCTACGGTCATGGGCTGCGCAACGCGCTCATTCCGCTGGTGACGATCGTTGGCTTGACGATTCCGGATATCTTCGCGGGCGCGCTGGTTGTCGAGAATGTCTTTGCCTATCCGGGCATGGGCCGACTTACGATCACCGCGATCGGCGACAAGGACCATACGCTCGTGATGGGCATTACGCTGATCTTTGCGGTGCTCGTTATCATCGGAAATCTCGTGGCCGATCTGCTGTACGCCGTGGTCGATCCACGGATCCGGCTAGACTGAGCGTTCGGCGCGACGGAGTCCGAGAACCATGCAGACCGAACAACTCTATTCCGGCACCACCGATCCGTTCATGGGCGATCAGGCCGAGCAACAGGTGTCGATCGACTTCGAAGGACTTGGACGGGCTCGGCCAATCGAGAGCAATTGGCATCGGGCGTGGCGGCGATTCAAGGCAAACCGCCTCTCGTTGGTTGCGCTCATCGTTACCATCGGAATCTTCCTGTTCGCGATCCTCGCCCCGGTAGTCTCGCACTTCACGGGATTCAACTATTACGAAAACCACCTGGGCGACAAGCTTGCGGCGCCAGGTACTGGTGACTACATCCTCGGCGCCGATGGCAACGGACGAGACATCCTGACTCGATTGGCGTATGGAGGGCGAGTCAGTCTGCTCGTCGCTGGTCTCGCAACGTTCTCGCTTCTCATTCTGGGCGGGACGATCGGTTCGATTTCGGGCTATTTCGGTGGCTGGGTCGACACATTCCTCATGCGGAGTGCCGATGTCTTGCTCTCGATCCCCACACTGGTGCTGCTTATTCTCGTTTCCTCGTTCTACCATCCGTCTCCATGGCAGCTCGCGATCCTGATCTCACTGGTGAGCTGGGCGGGAATTTCGCGACTCGTCCGCGGACAAGTCCTGACACTCAAGAATCAGGAGTTCGTCGAAGCGAGCCGGGTGATCGGAGCCTCAGACAAGCGCATCATCGTGCGCCATTTGATGCCGAACATCATTCCGCAGCTCATCGTCTATTCCGCGCTTGCCATTCCCGGGCTCATCCTTACCGAAGCAACCCTGAGCTATCTCGGTCTTGGTGTGCAAGCGCCGCAGCCGTCCTGGGGCAACATGCTGCAGGAAGCGAAGCAGTTTGTTCGCCAATCGTGGACGTTCGTCTTTTTCCCCGGATTCATGATCTTCCTGACCTCACTCTGCACCTACCTGGTCGGATTGGGATTGCGTGACGCGCTCGATCCCCGCTTGAACGACTAGTCGCCCGGATGTTTCGACCGCCTCAGCAGGGTCCGGCCTCGTGATCGGGTTCATTGTCCGCCGGTTGTTGCAGATGATTCCTCTCCTGCTCGGTGTCACCTTCCTGACGTTCGCCATCGTGAACTTCGTTCCCGGCAGCCCGGTCAGCTCGATGCAAATGAACCCGCGCGCTCGCCCGGAAGATATCGAACGGATCACCCAGAACCTGGGACTCGACCGGCCATGGTACGAGCGCTATGCGAACTGGCTTGGCGATCTGCTCCAGGGAGACATGGGGCTCTCACTGACCAACTACACGCCGGTTACCGACCGCATACTGGGAGTGCTTCCAAACACGTTGCTCCTCACCTGCACCTCGCTGGTCCTGGCGCTATCGATCTCGGTGCCGCTGGGTGTGCTGGCAGCCGTCAAGCACAACTCCGTGTTCGACCAAGCTTCCAACGTGGTGGTCACCGCGCTGGCGGCGATCCCCAGCTTCTGGATGGGGCTGTTGCTCATCATTCTTTTCGCGGTGAAGTTCAAGGAATGGGGCCTCCCATACCTGCCAGCCAGCGGCATGCAGGATATGCGCACGACCGGCGGAGTTGCTGACCGCATCGAGCATCTCATCTTGCCCGCGTCTGCCCTGGCCATCGTCCAGGTCGCGGGTTGGACCCGATTCATCAGGGCATCGATGCTCGAAACCATCGGACAGGACTATATCCGCACCGCCCAGGCGAAAGGCTTGCCACGCCGGAGCGTGATGTACGGTCATGCCTTCCGAAATGCGCTGCTCCCACTGGTGACGCTGGTCGGATTGGCGCTTCCTGAAGTGTTCGGCGGCGCCTATCTGATCGAACAGATCTTTGCCTGGAACGGACTTGGCCGGCTCACGCTGAATGCCACCCAGGCGAATGACTACACGCTCATCATGGGCGCGACGCTCTTTTTCGCCTTTCTGACGATGCTTGGCAATCTGCTGGCCGACATCTTCTATTCGCTTGCCGATCCGCGCATCGCGCACAAGGGGTAGCGGTTGAGCGAAGCGACCTCGGCCAACGAGACGACCGAGCGGATGGCGCTCGAGTCGAACTGGTCCACGCTCGTTCCTGCACGCGGTGGCAATGCAGCCCGCGCCTGGCGGCGGTTCAAACGCAACCGCGTGGCGGTCGTGGCGTTGGCGGTGCTTATCGTGATCGTCGTTTTCTCTCTGAGCGCCGGATTCATCTCCTCATACGTCACCGGATTCGACTACGAGGAGAATCACCTCGACCTCGCCCGATCGCAACCGGGCGAGAACGGATTCATCCTTGGCAGCGACGCAAATGGGCGCGACGTGCTTACCAGGCTCGCCTATGGTGGCCGAGTGTCGCTGGTCTTTGCGACGATGGCCGCGCTGGTGACGCTCCTGATCGGTTCGACAATTGGCATGGTCTCGGGGTTCGCGCTTGGGTGGACTGATACCGCGTTCATGCGGTTTGCCGACGTGCTGCTTTCGATTCCAGCGATCTCGATTCTGGTCCTCGTGTCGTCGATCTACCGACCAGGTTATTTCACGCTCGCGCTCATTTTCTCGTTGCTGCTTTGGCCAGGCATCGCCCGTATCGTCCGTGGCGAAACAATCGCCATCCGAAATCAACCGTATATCGAGGCGGCCAGGGTAAACGGTGCGACCAACAAACGCCTGGTGGGACGGCACATCTTTCCGAACGTGTTGCCGATCATGCTGATCTGGGCGTCGCAAGTCATCCCGGCATTCATCATTACCGAGGCGGCCCTGAGCTTCCTTGGACTTGGAGTTCAGCCGCCCAGGCCGTCGTGGGGCAACATGCTGCTGGAAGCGCAGAACTACTACATGACGAACTGGACCAATGTCTTCTTGCCCGGCATGATGATCTTCCTGACGGCGCTGTCGATCAACCTGATCGGGAATGGTCTTCGAGACGCGCTCGATCCGCGCATGGAGCGGTAACGGAGAGCAGCAGGATGCT
>JAWKPF010000040.1 GCA_041390825.1 Thermomicrobiales bacterium | reverse complement strand
CCGGCGATCAATTGGTTCGAGCGGTCGTGCTCTTCAGACGCGGGCGACCAGGACGGAGCAAGGCCGCGCGTCGATTCATTCCTGCCGAAACGTACCGGCATTCGTTCTGGTGTGGGATCGAGCTGCGCAGAGCACGGGGCTTACGCCGGCTTGCAGAAGATTGCCTACTGAGCGAATCCCTCGCCGTCGAGCGGATCAGGGATTGACACAATCGCCAAAGCGGCAGATTTGCCCTGGAGCGCATGCTTCGCCCAGGAAACCGCAGTAGTCGGCATCGTTGTTGATATCGTGACAAACGCCGTGGTCGCAGACGATGGCGCCGGAGGTTCTTGGGCATGATCGGAAGCAGCCGCCGCAATGATCGATATCGAATCGAAGATGCAGACCGGTGATCGAGGCTGACAGACGCTCGTCGCCGGTCCGATTCTTGGCGGTTGTTTTCGGCGGAATGCGACAATGGTCGTTGCTGAGATACGGTATTGCGCTCTCGAGCGTTGCCGGGTTGTTGGAAAGTGTTTCTCCCTGTCGACCAAACGCCATGGCCGCAGGGCAGACAGAGCGATGGTTGCACAAGCGTTTTCCGAGCGGAACCAATCGAATAGCCAAGGCAGTGATCCGGTGCGGTTGTCGACGCTGGGATTGCCCCAGATGTATTCGACATTCGTGGGCCGCGAGCGCGAGGTCGCTACGCTCCGGCAGATGATCCGCAACCCGGCACTGCGGTTGATTACGATCACCGGACCGGGCGGGGTCGGGAAGACCCGGCTCTCGGTCGAAGTGGCGGGCACGCTCGAGCGTACGTTTGGACGGAACATCTGGTTCGTTCCATTGGCGCCCGTGGGCGACAGCACATTGGTGCCGGCAGCCATAGCGCGCACGATCGGCGTGCGGGAGTCGGGAACGCGAGGGATCGTCGCGGATATCGTCGAGTACCTGGCCCCCCGCCGCGCGCTGATGCTGGTCGACAACTTCGAGCGGTTGCTGGAGGCCGGTCCAGTGATTTCCGAACTGTTGGGGGCCTGTCCTGACTTGACTGTGGTCACCACGAGCCAGGCCCCGCTTCGGCTGCACGGAGAGCAGGAGTTTGCTTTGGCTCCGCTGGCGCCTCCGCAGTCGCATGGCAACGAACGGCGCTCGAGTGAGATCGATGCGGCGGTGCAGTTGTTCGTCGATCGGGCTCAGGCGGTTCAGTCCACGTTCACGCTGAACGACAGCAATCGGGAGGCAGTCGAGGCGATCTGCGCCGCGCTCGATGGACTGCCGTTGGCAATCGAGTTGGCTGCAGCGCGGGTACGGGTGCTTTCGCCAGCATCGATTCGTTCCCGCTTGCAAAGCGATCGACAGGTGCGATTCCAGCTTCTGAGCGATGGGCCGCGCGATTTGCCGGAGCGGCATCAATCGATCGGCGAAGCCATCGGATGGTCGTACCGGTTGCTCGATCCATGGGAACAGTTGCTCTTCCGCCGGCTTTCGGTCTTTCGTGGATGGTTTACCTTCGCTTCGGCAGAGGCAGTTTGCGGTTTCGGGGCCCTGGCGGATCAGCCGCGTGACATGTTCGAACTCGTGGCGTCGTTGTTCGACAAGAGCTTCCTGATGAGCAAGGCTTCTGACGGGCCGGAACCGAGTTTCCTGCTCCTGGCGAGCATCCGCGCATACGCGGCCGAATTGCTGGAGAACAGCGATGAGCGCGACGTCATGCGGGAGCGGCATGCGGCGTACTACCTGGAACGGGCGAAAGCGGTCGAGATGGGCTTGCGCGGTCCGGATCAGCGTGAGTGGCTGAACGGGCTCGATGCCGAACACGCAAACGTGCTGGCCGCGCTGACATGGCTCGATGCCGAGCGGGACGGCACGCGGCTTCAGCGTATGGTCTGGGCGCTCTACTGGTATTGGTTCTATCAGGGCAACACCCAGGAAGCGCGGCAATGGCTCGAGCGGGCGTGCAGTTACACCGACACCGATGACATCGCGTCGGACACCTGGGTTCGGGTAGGAGACGCGATGCTCACAAACCATGTGGGCGAGCACGCGGAGGCGGTGCGCAAAGCGAACGCCGCGGCAGCGTTGGCACGGGAACGCGGACAGCCCATCATGGAGAGCGTGGCGTTGACCATTGCGCAATATGGCGAGCTGGCATTGGGCCATCTGGACGAATCGATTCGCCTCGGACGTGAGGCGCATCGGCTGATCGAACCAGTGGACGATGACTATTGGCGAGCGATGGTCTACGGAGAGGCTGGTCTCTTCCTGGGCGGCGCCGGAGAATCAGACGAAGGGTTGGCGTTGGTCGAAGCGGGGCTTGCGTTGGAGCGGGCGCGCGGTGATGACTACTTCGCGGGAATCCGGCTCAGCGATATCGGCGTAATGCGGCATGACCTGGGCGAGCTGGATGCAGCGCTGCGTCGATACGGGGAGAGCGTGGAGGCACTCAGCCGGTCCGGCGGAAACTGGTATCTGTCGAGCCCATTCTGTGGGATAGCGGCATTGTGCGGGGCATCGCATCCCGAGGATGCGGCGCGGCTCCTGGGAGCGGCGCGAGCCCTGCAAGACCGGGGAGGCGCGAATCCCTGGTCGACAGAGCTCGACCGGAACGCATTGGCGTTGGAGCAGACGAGAGCGGCGCTCGGCGACGTGGCGTTCGAACGCGCTTTTCGCGATGGGTATCGCATGCCGATCGGGGATGCGGTGGAAATCGCCTTGACGCTGGTCGGATCGGAGACGAGCGCGGGAATGTCCGAGGCGGAACTTGCCGAGTTGCTCACGCCGCGCGAGCTGGAGGTGCTGCGGCTCATCGCGGCGGGTCACACCGACAGAGAGATCGGTGAGGAACTGGATATCAGCCCACGCACGGCGTCGAAACACGTCGCGAACATCCTCGGCAAGCTGGACGTTCCGACCAGAGCAGCGGCTACAGCTCTGGTGAAGTCCTGTTGAATCTTTGAAGTACGGGTCCTCGTCAGCTCTACACGGGTAAGGGCGAGAGTAGGCCGCCGTCGACGCGATAGGCGCCTCCGGTGCAGAAGGAGGCTCCTCGTCGGAGGCGAGGAAGAGGACGAGATTGGCGACCTCTTCGATCGTGCCGTGACGGGCCGATGGGATGCGCGCTGCCCCAGAGCGCGATGGTCGCCCTCGATATCGCCGTCGCCGAACTTCTCAGCGGCCATTTCCAGGCTACGGGCGTGCGAATCGAACCAGGGGCGATGCAGTTGCAACGGATGTTCTCTGCGGCGTGGTCGAGCGCAACCGTGGTGGTGAAGCTGACGATGCCGCCCAGCAGCGTGGGCGGCCACGGTTCGTTGCGAGGCGAACGCCTGAACCGAGGCCGTGTTGACGATGGATCCGCCGCCCCGTTTGGCATTTCGGGAATGACATGCTTACACGTGAGGAATGTGCCTTTGAGGTTGACACCGGAGCTGGCGGTCCCAGTCTTCCTCCGCCAGAATGTCGACGGTGCCGTAAAGATGTTGATCCCTGCCGCGTTGAACAGGACATCGACACCGCCAGCGTGGAAACGGCCATGTCGACCATGTTGGCGACGGCGGTGTGTTCGAGCGGACATCGGTCGCCACGGCCAGCGCGGAACCCCCGGCGCCGACGATGCGGTTGGCCGCCAGGCTGGCTTTTCCGGCATCAGATCGGCGATCACGACCGATCCGCCTACGTGCAAAGGCTTCGGCAGCGCCGTTGCCGATGCCGACCGCGCCTCCGGTGACGATGACGACCTTGTCGACGAAGCGCTTGCTGGTGGTCCATGCAGCTGGATTCCTCTCTTGAGCGGGCGGATACGTGATGTTAAAGAGGATACCCGGGGGAAATGGGGAACTGTGACGGGTTGCGCGGATGGCCATGGTTTCGTAGACTGCGGGGAGCAATCGGCACGCGCGCTGGAGGGAGTGATGGGCGAAGAAGTATAGATCATTTTACGGCATTCGAAGACCGAGAAGATCAATCCGCCGGAGATCCGGCGCGGAACTGACCAAGCCTGGGCGGCGGTGGGCGATGGAAGCTGGGCGTAGAGGATTCAGAGGCAGGGTGGGCGCCCGATCTGCTGGTGACCTCGAATGCGATTCGGCCCTGCAAACCGGAGACCTTGGCGGCGGCATGATGAAATTCTCCGGTGAGCGCCGGGTGGTGCCGGAGGTTTACGGGGGCAACGGAACACGAGCTGATCGAGGTGATACAAGCGTTTCCAAAGAGTTTTCGGCGGACGTGTTGGTGGCCACAACCCGGGAATGAGGAGTTGGCGAACAGCTTTCTCCGGGGAAAGCGACCGGAGTGGACACCTGCCAACGGCGGGCTGGGTCGTGGTGGAATGGCTGCGAACGCCTGGAAGCGATGCCTCGTCAGGTGGCGGGAAGGTGACGGCGTTCGGGACGCCGAACAAGGAGTAGCGGCGCCAAGCTGTGCATCAGGAAGCAGGTTGTCGATTCCGGCGCCGTCTGAGAGCGATCCGATCGGTTCGACTTTTCAGATGGCCGACTCCTCGCTCAACGGGAGGCGCAACGGTGAGCCGCGAACCTGCTCTTCGATCCAGTGTGGTAGGTGATGTCTAGTCCTTGTTCGAGTGGAACTGAAGGCATCCATCCAAGAATTTGGCTTGTGAGCGAATTGTTCGAGTTTCGCCCGCGCACACCTTGAGGGCCGGGCGAGTTCGATCGGGATCTCGGCGAGATCGGCGATCATGAACGCAAGTCGCTGATGGAGACTACGGTCTTGACCGAGGTTCAGTGGCCCGGGATAGTCCGACTGCATGATGCGGTAAAGGCCCTCGACACAGTCGTCGATATAGCAGAAGGAGCGGGTTTGCTTGCCGTCGCCCCAGACTGATCTCGGGATTTCCGGTGAGTTTGGCGATGGCGATCTTTGCGACAGAGAGCGGCGGGAGCTTTCCTCGCGGCCACCGTCCCAGGTCTCAGAGCGGGTCACGAAGACATTGTGGAATCGGACGATGCGGTTTTGCATGCCAAAGTCGGCGGAGTAGTACTGCAGAGCTTTTCGGAGATGAGCTTTTCCCAACCATATGCGTCCTGAGGATCAGCGGGGTAGGCGTCGACTCTCTGGAGGGGGACAACGTCGGTTGAGGTTTGCAGGTGTTCAGGGTAGACACAAGCGGATGAAGCAGCAGAGGCGCTCAACCCGATTCTGGCGGGCAGCTTCGATGGTATGCAGGTTGATGAGCGCATTGTTGCGCAGGATTTCGGCGTGATGATTGACGATATAGCCCATGCCGCCTGTCAGCGGCCAAGGCGTAGACCTGATCGACACCACAGAGTGGCTTCGGAGGTTGTCAAGTGGCGCAGGTCGAGAAGCCAGAACTTCGTCGGCTTGACTGGGCAGGAACCGGGCGCTTTCGTCGACGCCGCGTACCCAGTGGCCGCGGCGCTTGAGGCTGGTGACGAGGTGATGGCCGATAAACCCGCCAGCTCCGGTGACGAGGACGCGTTTCGAGGGTTCGTGGCTGTGCATGGCCAATTCGGCACACTCAGATTCAGCGAGATTCGAGATCGTCTGAGTGATGTGGTTGGGGTTTGGTGATTGTACTCGATAGCATTCGGCGAAGTATTCGATCGGTTCCCGGGGCGGGCGAGCTCGATGGGTAGGTAGCCAAGGGCGACAAAGCGACCGACGGTGAAGCCGAAATTGGCGCTGGACACATAGCCGACGATGTCGGCACCCAGGAGGATGGGTTCTCTTGCCGAGCGGAACCGCAGGAATCTGGATCGAGCAGCAAGGTGGCGAGCTTCTTCGATGTGAACGAATTGGCGAGCGCGTCTGCGCCGATATAGTCCGAGCGGGCTTTGTCGATGGCAGGCGCGCGCGCAAGGCCAGCCGGGTGTACTCCGCGCGGAGATCGGTTCCCAGTGAGAGAAAACCCTTCTCGATGCGGGAGCGAGTCCATCGCCGCTCCGCCGGCCGCGATGAGACCATGGGGTCGCCCGGCGTACCAGACGAGATCCCAGAGCGCGGAGCCATATTCGGTCGAGGTATGCAGCTCGAAGCCTTCTTCACCGGCGTTGATAGGACATGCGGATGGCGAGCACGGGATATGTCCACGAGTCCAGCGCGCGCTGTGTAGCGCGGGTGATCGTCGAGGCAGTGGTTGGTCGACAATCGAATCGAGGATGGCGAGCGCATTGGGGCCGAATAGACCAAGCGCGCGCCCAGGCGGGTGGTGTCGCGCACGGTGACATCCGGCGAAGTCGCGCAGATGATTTTCGATCCACCGAGATCGCGCGATCGCTGGCGCTGCCGGACATGATCGCGAAACGATCGTCGGCCAGGCGAGCCGGGATGGTGACGTCGACCTGACGCCGCCGATCGAGCAAGAGGCTGTAGGTGACGCGCCTGGCGGGTCGGTCGAGTTTTGCTGCACGAGAGGCGCCTGAGCGCGGCGAGGGCGTTCTTCCTGGAAAGCTCGATGCGCATAAACGTGCTGAGATCGAACAGACCGGCGTTCGTGCGGGTGGCGATGTGCTCATGCCCCGGCGATGGGGACCATTCGATGGCGCCCCAGTCGTCGCGCGGACGCTGCCGGCGGCCGGCAGTGGCAGGGTCGAGTTTGATCCGAACCATTGTGGGCGTTCCCAACCGTTCGACTCGAAGAAATGCGCGCCGAGGAGCAGGGCTACTGTTGCGCATACCAGGAGCGCGCCGCAATCCGCCGCTGATCGTGATCTGATACTTCGGATGAATGATGTCGTAGACCTCGGCGTACTGGCTCCAGCCCAGGCGTGGATGTAGCTTGGACTGGCATGGTGGGGCGCGAAGCGGTTGATAAGGATTCCGCATGTCGAGCTCGCAGTCGCGGTAGACCATTTGCTGGGCCAGGGCGCGGGCGACCGGTGCCGGTGGAGTGGGTGACCCAGATGGCGATGGCGGTCCAGAGGCCAGAGGCGTTGGCGACTTCGCCGACCACGGCCCTGGGCGTCGATGGTGAAGGAAGGAGAACATGCCGTAGACGCGGTCGATATTATTCGGCGTCGCGCAGTCGGGGATGGGGCGCATCACGCTTCGTGGCGGATCCATGGGAGCGGGGTCGAAATCGCGCTCGGCGGGCGCCGGCGAAGGCTATTGTCGATATTGTGCCGGCACCAGGACGGGATCGTGCCGATAGTTGCCGACGCCCATGCGGTCTCCGTCCTGCCAGAGGTACATGGAATAGTCCTGATGCCGCCACAGGGGTTGGACGACCTGTTGGCCGGCCAGGTGCTGGAGCTCGGCGAGTGGTGTGGTGCGGACATAGGGGTGCGCGCACGGATGCAAAGGAATGGGAGTGCCGGTCAGCTCGCCGAGAAGCGGTCCCCAGATGCCACCGCACGGAACGAGCTGTCGCAAGTGAAGTCGCCGTTGCTGGTGTGGATGCCGCGCACGGCAGGTTGGGCATATCGACAGGGTCGGTTTCGCCCATGAACGTGACGCCAAGCGCCTCGGCGCGGTCGGCGATCACCGTTCGACGGTGGGAACAGCGCGAACGATCCCATCGCCGGCAACGTGGATCGATCCGAGGATGAGGTCGGTGTCGAGCTGAGGAACGAGCTGGCGGAGTTTCCGACGGGTCGAGGGCATGGCGTCGAGACCCCATGAGCGGGCGTAACCGACCTTCCGTTTCAGATCGTGCCAGCGCTCAGGGGTGGTGGCGATTTCGAGGCCTGCCGGTCGGGAACCAGGTGGCGCGTCGGGCGAGGAAACCTCGGCGAAAGCGCCAGTGGTCCATTGGGCCAGTTTTGAGACCGTGCGAGAGGCGTTGTTCTGGAAAACGCCTCCTGGGGCATGGGATGTGGAGCCCCCGGTTTCGAAGAGGGAGCACGGTCGATGACCAGTATGTCGGTGCGTCCGAGCTTGGCGAGTTCCCAGGCGGTCGAGACGCCAACGATACCTGCGCCGACGATGATGGTCGGTAGTGGGTGGTCACCAGGTCCCGCTCGCTACGAAATGCTTCTCGATGGCGGGAAGTATGCAACCGTTACCGTTCGGGCGTCGTTGGTTGCTCCGGGTTCGGGTCTTGCGAAGGGTCGATGGCGGGTTTGGCATGTGGACGATGGTGTCGCCCATGGTGCGATGGAACTCGCCATTGGAAAAGACCACGGGTGAGACCAGCGTTCTTGGCCGCGCGGAGACCTTCGACATTGGTATGGGAACCGAAGGCGATCGAGGAAGGTCTGGAGTGGCGTCGATCGTGGTCTTCAGCGCATCCCAGTCGTCGACAGCGGAGATGTCGATGATGAGCAAAGCGGCGTCGGGCCTGGAGGAGATTGCCGACGCAGGTGCTTTGGTGGAGCAGGCAGCGATCGGCGCGTAGCCGAGCGCGCGCAGGAAGTGTTGCTAATGGTGACGCCGAAGAAGAGGTCCTTGTTGAGGACGATCGCCGGCGCGGCAGGGGCATCAGGTGGGTGTGAGAAGGGGTTGTATTTGCATGGCTCCTGTCATGGGATAACGACGTTAGGTAACACCGAACACTGTTAAGTAACAGTGAATTGTATTCTGGGGATGGGGTATGTTGGTTCCTTCGACGGCGAAAATCTCGGCCAGTAGCGCCCGGCATCCGTGGCGAACGATCGGTGTTTGGTTGGCGATGCTGGTGGCCGGCGCGATCTGTGCCGGCATCTTCCTTTCTGGCGCTCTGACCACCGAAGTCCGCTTGCTGGACAACCCTGAATCGAATCAGGGGCGCGATCTGCTCGAGCGTCGCATGGGCTTCGAGACGCCGCTGACGGAGACGATTGTCGTCACCTCCGATAGTCTGACGGTCGACGATCCTGAGTTCAAGCAGGTGGTGGACGGTGTTTTCACGCAGTTGGGAACGCTGACCGATCTCGTGGATCAGGATCCGACGAAGACGGTGAACTACTACCTGGCGGCGCAGGCTCCGGATCCAGCAGCGGCGGCGCAGGCGGAATCCCTGGTCTCTGAGGACCGCTCGACCCTCTTGATTCCGGTGACGCTGATCGGCGAGCTGGACGATGTGCACGATCGAGCCGAGGAATATCTCCAGGCAATCGGCTCGCACGCCAGCGACGCGGTGGCGGTGCACAGCGTTGGCGACATGACGACCAATGAGACATTCAACACCGTCTCGGAAGAGGATCTCCAGCGGGCGGAGATCATTGGCTTGCCGATCGCGCTGCTGGTGCTGATGCTGGTGTTCGGCGCGGTGGTGGCCGCGCTGGTGCCGGTGGGAATGGCGCTGGCGGCGGTGGCGGTTGCCACCGGGATCGCGGCGATCGTCGGAATTCGTTTCGAGCTCTCCTTCTTCATCATCAACATGATTTCGGTAATCGGGCTCGCAGTCGGAATCGACTACGCGCTGTTCGTGATCGAGCGATATCGGGAAGAGCGGCGCCGGGGACGGTCCAAGCCGGATGCAATCGAGGTGGCCGGAGGGACCGCGACCAAAGCGGTGGTCTTCTCAGGGTTGACCGTGGTCTTTGCCCTTATCGGGCTCTTCCTGATGCCGAATTCGATCTTCCGCAGTCTCGGGCTGGGCGCGATCCTGGCGGTGATGGTGTCGGTGGTGGCGGTGCTGACCCTGATTCCGGCTGTGATCAGCTTGCTGGGCGACCGGATCGACTGGCCGCGCCGGCGCGACTATGACGCCATGGACCATGCCAAGGTGATCCACGACGAAGAGGTCGAGCAGGCGCATGGCTTCTGGGGGCGGGCGGCGCATCTGGTGATGGCACGTCCGTGGCCGGCGCTGGTGCTGGGCGCGGGAGTGCTGCTGGCGCTCTCGATACCCTTCTTCAGCATGCAGACCGGGTTTGCCGGTGTGGAATCGCTCCCGGAGAGCGATGTCAAGGACGCATTCACCGTGCTGGAGGGGAAGTTCACCGCCGGTCGGTTGGCGCCGGTCGATTTCGTGATCGATGCGCCGAAGAACGCGGAGACCGAGGCTGCTGTCGAAGAGTTGGCCGGGTTGCTGGCCAGCGAGCCGGGAATGGCGGCAGTGGGCCCGGTGGTCTGGAACGAAGCTGGCGATCTGGCGCACATTCAGGCGACGCTCAGCACACCTCCCAATGACGAAGCGTCGTATGACGTGATTCGGCATCTGCGGAGCGACTCGATTCCGTCGTCGTTCCCGAGTGAAATGGGGACGGTCTACGTTTCGGGGCAAACGGCCGGGTACGTCGACTTCATCAACACGACCAATACCTGGACGCCGCGCGTTTTCCTCTTCGTGCTCGGATTGAGCTTCCTGCTGCTGATGGTGGCGTTCCGGTCGGTGGTCGTTCCGGCCACGGCGATCGTGATGAATCTGCTGTCGGTCGGGGCGGCCTATGGCGTGCTGGTGCTGGTTTTCCAGCGTGGGCATCTCACCGGGCTGCTCGGGTTCGATCAGACACCGGTAGTGGAGGCGTGGATTCCGATTTTCCTCTTCTGCGTGCTCTTTGGACTTTCGATGGACTACCAGGTCTTCCTGCTGAGCCGTATTCGCGAGTTCTATGACGAGACCGGGAGAAACCGTGAATCGGTGGCGCATGGGGTCGAATCGACGGCGCGCATCATCACCGGGGCGGCGCTGATCATGGTGGTGGTCTTCCTGGGATTCAGCACCGGGCGGCTGGTCTTCCTGCAACAGGTGGGATTCGGTCTGGCGGTGGCGATCCTGCTCGATGCCACGATCGTGCGAACGGTGCTGGTGCCGGCAGTGATGCGCATTCTGGGCAAATGGAACTGGTACTTGCCGAGCTGGCTCGAATGGCTGCCCGATCTGCGGATCGAGGGATCGGCTCCACCGGTGGAGCCGAACACGTCGCGTGAGACAGAGAGCGCGGGCATCCCGGGCACAGGCGAGGCGCAGGCGGCAGGGGACTAAGCCTCGGTGTCGTCTATCGAACCATCGGGAAGACCCCGTCTCTGGCGCAGGAGACGGGGTTTCTCTTGTCCCCGGCGCCGGACCACACGAGGTTCCCGGTCCATGCCAATGCCAGGAGCGGGAAGCAGGCGGCTTGCCGCTGAGTGGGGAGGGATAGAATGACGAGGCGTGAACGTGGACGGAAGGAGTGCGGAAGTGGTGCTGATCGATCAGGAGCGGACGCCGGTTATCTATCGCGATCTGCAGCGGGCGTATCCGACCGTCGTGCGGGGCGAAGGGATCTATCTCTGGGATTCGACCGGCAAGCGCTATATCGATGGGTCGGCAGGGAGCTCGTCGGTGGCGAACATCGGACACGGCGTGCCGGAGATCCTCGAGGCGATGGTTGCGCAGGCGCAGCAGTTGGCCTACTCACCGACTCATGCCTTCTCGACCGAGGCGATCGAAGCGTGCGCCCGGACAGTCGTGGAGGAGTTCGCGCCGGCCGGGCTGGAACGGGTGTGGTTCGTCTCCGGTGGATCGGAAGCGACCGAGAATGCGGTCAAGATCGCGCTGCAATATCAGCGTGACCGCGGAAAGGGCACCAAGCAACTGGTGATCGGGCGCTGGCAGAGTTTCCATGGCGCGACGCTGGCGGCATTGAGCTATGGGGGCAATGCCGGACGGCGCAAGAAGTATCAGGGGATGCTCTCGCCAGCAGAGCATATTTGGCCATGCTATTCCTATAGAAATGCAACTGGCGACGAAATGGCCTACGGTCTGGCCATGGCCGACCAGCTTCACTATGTTCTGAGCCAGGTTGGTTCGGAGAATGTCGCGGCCTTTATCGCAGAACCGGTGGTCGGCGCGACCCTGGGCGCGGTGCCAGCGACCGCAGGGTATTTCGAACGAATCCGGGAGATTTGCGACGCGCACGACATCCTGTTCATCGCCGATGAGGTGATGACGGGATTTGGGCGCACCGGGCGCAAGTTCGGGATCGATCATTGGGACGCAACGCCCGATCTCATCGCGTGCGCGAAGGGCATTTCTGGCGGCTACACCCCATTGGGCGCTGTGCTGGTGCGGCCCGAGATCGTGGGGCAGGTGCGCGGTACAGGCGGATCGTTTGTGATCGGGCATACCGCCGGCGGCAATCCGCTTTCCACCGCTATCGGCAAAGCGGTCCTCGACTACACGGTGAAGCACCGGCTCGTCGATAACTCCGAGAGGGTTGGTTCGTATTTCCGTTCGCAGCTGGTGGCGCTCATGGATGCGCATCCAATCATTGGCGATGTGCGCGGGTTGGGGTTGATGCAGGGAGTCGAACTGGTAGCAAATCGAGAGACGAAAGCGCCGTTCCCGGTGGAGCTCGGGGTCAGCAAGCGCATCGGCGAGGCGACGCTGGAACGCGGCATGGTTTCGTATCCCGGTCAGGGCACGGTCGATGGTGTGGTCGGCGATCACCTGCTCTACACCCCGCCGTTGATCATCACGACCGAACAGATCGACGAGATGATCGCGATTCTGGACGAGTCGATCGGCGCAGTGGAGCGCGAGCTGGGCGTGGCGGCGTGACCAAAGTCGTCGAGGAGGGGTTGCGGTTCATTCTTGCGGGGCCGTCGATCGTCTCGGATTGGAAGAATCCGTCCGCAACCACCAACCGGGCGGTCATGACGGCGCTCATCGGGCCTACGCCGGTTTGGTGCCAGGCATCCGGCTGGAGGTTGTCGTGTTGATCAACTGCTCCATGCCGCCGTTCTTTGCAACCATTGCATCGAAGAGGAGGCGAATGTACTGCGGATACTGCCCCTGATACGTCCATGGTGCGATGCCGGCACCCTTGATTTCCTCGCAGAGGCCAGCATGTCGACCCAAGTCTCGTGGAGGTCCATCCCTTCTCCGCGAAGAGTGCCTGGTTGTACCAGACGCCATAGACGGTCAACGCGTAGAGCAAGACATTCTGCACGCCGTTGTAGACGCCGGTGGACTGGGAGCCCGGGACCAGCGAATCGGCGAAGGTCGAGCCTTCGGTGTCATAGCCAGTGCGGCCATGAGGTCGGCCAGGTCGGCCAACTGTCCCTCGGCAACCAGGGTGGCGATCGGCAAGTTGTTCGCGCCAGAGTTGTCCATGACGTCCGGCGGATTGCCGGCGACAAATCGCAGTTGGAATTGCTCGCCGAGCCGTTGTGTGCCGAGATACTCGATCTTGGCGTCAGGAAGTGGGCGTTGTACATCGTTGACGTGGAGCGTAGTTGTCGCCAAACCGCCCTTGAAGATGACGACTTCGAGCGGCGCGGCCGAGGATCGCGCCCCAGTGGGTTGCTGGTGTCCTGCGCGAACGCAGGCAGCGGACGCACCGCGGACACCGCCGCGGCGATGGCTGGGGCGGAAAGACCGAGCGCGACCCCACGTCGAATGATCTGTCGCCTGGAATAGTGCCGGCGTACCGCTTCGTCTACCAGTGACGTCAACGGCTTCTCGCTAGCGTCATTGCATGCATCCCTCCAGTATTGGCGCCCATGACTCAGCAACATTGCTGTCACCAGACGGACCTTCTTGAGATGCCAACATCATACACCGTGCTCGATGCACAAAACGACGTAGCTGGCGCAAACATTCTTCCAGAAGCGTGTTCGTGAAGATATCGGTCATTCAGCGCGTCAATTCTCCGATCGCCGGATTCGGAGACGTGTCACAGCCAGGCGATGCGCATGGCAGACGGCTTTAGGCAATCCTGCCGATTCGCCGTGGGGCGATTCCCGTCAGGATGAATGCAGGCCAAGGCGGAATGGATCGCCCTGGGTAATGGATTCATCGAAAGGATGGGTTGTGATGTCGATGTTCGACGAAGGTGGTTATGGACGGGTTCGCAAGCTGATCGCAACAGCAGCTGCCGCAGCGGTGATCGGCGGGTCGATGCTGGGCGCGGTTTCAGCCGCAGGCGAGTATGGCGAGCCGCAGAAGATTCCCGATGGCTCCGGGTACGGCGCCGGGGAGTACGACTTCGACTACAGCACCGTGGCGGCGACGTACGGCGGTGACATCTATCAATACGCAACCGGCGCGGATGGCGCGGGGTACTACTCCGTCTACGGCGGCGAGTCGTGGAGCGATTGGTCGGGTTGGGATGGCCAGCCGGTGGAGTACTGGTATGAACCGACGGCCGTGACCTACAAGGACGCGACGTACGTCTACTACGCGGGCAAGGACGGTTCCCTCTATCAGAACTCCTACGACGGAGCGTCCTGGAACGGATGGAACAACCTGGCAGGTGACTACAAGATCAAATGCGCGCCGTACGTGAATGTCGACGGCGACTACCAGTACCTGTACGCGACCGCTGAGGACGGCGGAATCTACATCAAGAGCTACGATGGCGCTGCCTGGACCGATTGGTACAAGGTGAGTGGCGACGTTGGATCGGACTACGAACCGTATGCCGTTTCGTGGGGGGACTACGAGCAGGTGTTCTGGCACGGAACCGATGGAAGCGTCTATTGGGCGCGCTATGACGGTTCTGCCTGGAGCGAAGCCAAGCCACTACCGGGTGACTATCAGCTCTCATACACCCCGTACGCCGCTGGCTACGATGACAACCTCTACGCCTTCTCGGTCGATACCAATGGGTATGCGACCTACAACGTCTTCGATGGCGAGGGCTGGAGCGGCTGGACGCCGATCAGCGGCAACTACACGTATGCGGCGCAGCCGAGCGCATACGTGTATGACGATGCGCTTCAGGTCGTGTACACCGGCACGGATGGACACGCCTACTACATCGAATATGGGGCCGAAGGTTGGAGCGATTGGGCCGACCTGGGCGACAACTACGCCTATGACCCCTACCAGTACACCTGGGACGAAACGTTGTTCCTCACCTACACCGGCGCCAATGGCGAGATCTACTACAAGACTTATGCTGGCGGTGATGGCGAGGGCGACGGCGGATACTAGGACACATCCTGGTTCCTGACTGTCGAGTCCAGCGACGAGCTTCTTCGATCGCAGGTCGAGCGACGCGGGAACCACGCAACGAAACCGGCCGGGCGGACGCCCTGGCCGGTTTTCGCGTGTGGCAGCCCCATCGATCAGGGAGTTGCGATATCGAATAATCAGCATTTAATGATATTGATAGCATTTTGCGGTACTGTAGTAGCGGACCACGACGCGTCCGTATTGGTTTGGGAGACATCGGTGTCTCGGTAATGGAGATATCGATGGAAACGTTGTCGATAGTTGGGTTCTTGACAGTTGGTTTTGCGGCCGCGAATCTGGCGTTCCAGGTTGGGGCGGGCCGTCTCGTACAGCGGCTCGAATTGCCGGAACTGCCGGGTCCGAAAGCGTCGCTGGAACATCCTGAGCATTCGCGCATCGATGGAATGCCGCGCACGCGGTCGAATCGGCACGATATTCAACTCGCGATCGGGCGCGATTTTGCCGCCCCGGACGTGCAAGACGCCGTTTGGCCGAGAGATCCGCGGGTTTAGCAGGCAGTAGCTGGTCGACAGTAGCTAGTAGCCAGTCGTCAGTTGAAAGTGGTTGGCGAATGGGGATCGAGCCGCCGTGGCTGACACGACGGCTCGATTTGCGCACGGTAGATTCTGACGACAGGCTACTGACGACTGAAGACTGACAGCTCGTTTCTCAGTCCCGGGCGGTCCAGTCGGCGATGTTTTGCCAGAGTGTGGCGTAGCCTTCCCATTCGACGAATGGGGGTGGAGCCCAGTGTGGGCCGCAGTCGGATGCGAAGGCAACACTGCGGCCCTCGCCGTATCGCCAGGCGGTGACGAGCGGATCTTCTCCGGCAGTTGCCACGACCGTGGCTCCCTCGCGAGGCGTCAATCGGTTGTATCCCAGCAGGACCGGCCATTCGATTGGAAGACCGGTGGCGATTTCGTGGTCAGGGGCAATGACGATTGGTTTGACTCCCTGTGGCGTCTCGACCCGGTCGTCGCTCGTTTGGAGCGTGACCGGAAGCGCGGCCTCGATGGGCGAGCCAGCGTAGTTTCCTTTCGCTTCGATGCCCTGGAAGGTGAGATAGCCGCCGATCATGATGAGACCACCGCCGATGGCCACATAGTCGCGCAGCTCCTGGAGCCGATTCGGAAGGACGGCGGACTTCACGAAGGTGTCCGGGTGGAGGAGAAGCGTGTTGGCGCCGATGTCGCTCAGGATGATGAGGTCGTAGGCCGCCATATCGGCGACCGTGGCGGGGAATTTCTCGTTGGCGAGGTGATTGGGCAGGTGGGTGACGTTCCAGCCACCGGCGGTGAGGGCAGCCGATAGCCACTGATGCCCTTCGCCATAGGCGGTGGTCGTGAAGCTGTCGAATCCCTTCTGGTGGATCGTGTGCATGATCCAGGATTCGCCGGCGATGAGAACAGTTCGGTCAGGCATGGCGAGTCTCCACAGGGTCCAGTGTCCAGTGTCCAGTGTCCAGGGGCCAGGGTTCAGTGCATGGATTTGGGCCGCGGGACCCTGGACGAGTGTCAACTGACGAGCTTGGTCAGGTTCTCGAACGCCAATCGGGCAGTCTTCATCGAGTCGAGCGGGCGGTCGTCTTCGGCGATGAGGTATTCCGTGCCGGCGGCGTTGCCGGCTGCCACGATCGCTTTCCACGGCATGGGGCCAGAACCGGGCGCTGGAAGATCCTCGACGCCATCGACCTGTTCTTCCTTGGCGTGGATGAGGGGCACACGCGCGGCGTATTGCTCGATGACGGCCACGGGATCCTGCCCGGCGTATTGCACCCAACCGGCGTCGATCTCGAGGGAGACGAGACTGGGATCGGTGCTGTTGGCGATCCGGTCGAAGGGGAAGATGCCGTCTTCATCCTTGATGAACTCGAAATCGTGGTTGTGGTAGCCGAGACGGAGACCGGCGTCGCGTGCTTCGGGCGCTCGCTTGTTCAACGTGTCAATGACGTGGTCGAATCCGGCCCGCGTGCGTTGCTCGGGCGCGAGCCAGGGGATGATGAGATGTTTGGCGCCGATGGTGTGCATTTCCTTCACCACGGTATCGAACTCACCGTCGATGCGGGCGAGCGGGACATGGGCGGCGACCCCGGCGATCCCGGCCTTGTCGAGCGCTTCACGGATGGCCGCCGGCTCGGAATTGCCGTAGCCTGCAAATTCGACGGCGCGATAGCCAATGGCGCCCAGTTTGGCGATTGTGCCGATCATGTCGCTGGCTGTCTTGTCGCGAACGGTATAGAGCTGAATCGCTACCTGCATCGGGTATGTGAGTCCTCCACGTGGCCGATTGGGTTGTTGGGGTAAGGATACGAGAGGGAGGGAGTCCAGGGCCCTGCGTCCAGTGTCCAGAGATGCTCCTCGTTCCATTCATTCGATCGTGAAGGGGCTCCCACCTCCTGGTTACGGGCACGCGGGTTCGATTCTCTGGACCCAGGACGCTGGATCCCGAACTGTGACAGCGTAGTAAGGTGGTAGCCGGGACGGGCGTTCTGAATGCGGAATTCGCAAAAAGTTGACGAATCGCGCAAGTGAACGTACAGTGTACGTACACGCTTGGAAGGACCCCGGAACGAGGAGTTTGTGCGATGTCTCTGGTGCTCGATCGAAACCTGCGAGCTGTCGATCCTCCGCCGCCAAGTAACGGCGTGGTAACGATTCAGGCAGCGGTTGAGATGTTCTTTGGCGATATGCGCTTGGCGCCACGGTCGAAAAAGACCTATCGGCACGGGCTGGACAAGTTCTTGCGCCATATCGAGCAGCACGAGGGGATCGATCCCAAGACCGCGCCCGTGTCGGTTTTGGCGTCGGAACATGTGACCTCGTTTGCCACGTTGATCGTTCCGAGCGACATTCGCACCCCGGAAGAGGTCTCGCGCATGCGGACCGCCCAGAACAATCTTTCGGCGGTGCGAAAGTTCTGCGCATACATTTCCGCCTACGATTTGCATCCCAATCTGGCGACCGATCGCTTGCGCGTGCGCATTGCCGCGTTGATGCCGCGTTTCACCCCACCGCCGCCGGATGTGCGCATTTCCGATCTGGAACGGATCGTCGAGCATGTCAAGAACACGCACCCGGCGGAGAAACCGCATCTCGAGTTGCGGCGTCTGAAGGTGCGGGCGATGATCCTTTTCCTCTTCCGGACAGGGGTGCGCGTTTCCGAGCTGTGCGCGTTGCGGCGCCGGGATATCGACCTGGTGAACGGAACAGCGAATGTCTACCGGGCCAAGGGAGGCAAGAGCCGTACCGTACACTTCGATGCCGAGACCGCGCAGGCGGTCACCGCGTACTGGCAGTATCGCGAGGACGACATTCGCGGCTCGGGCGGGTTGCCTGCCTTTAGCGGACGCGACAAGGTCGGCGAACCGGGTTCTGCCATCAGCCCGCGCACGGTGGAGCACATCGTGGCGCAGCTCTGCCGGGAGCTCGGTATCGAAAGCGATGTCACGCCCCATTCGTTCCGCCACGGGCTGGCGACCGAGATGGTCCGCCGCCGGGTGCGCGAATCGACGGTGCAAACGATTCTTGGACATGCCTCTCCGCAAACGACTCGCATCTACGTTCACAAGACGGCCATGGACGTGGCCGACGAGTATCAGGACGCGTTTGGACAGTACCGCCCGCCGAGCTGATCGCTCGGCTGCGTCTCAGTGGAATCTGCATGGCTGGCGCGGGGCGATTGGCTCCGCGCTTGTCGTGTTGTTGGTGGTGTCGTGCTCGACCGGTGATTCGCGCGACGAGCGGCGATTCGAGGCGCAAGAGGCGGAAAAGACCCAACAGGTGCCCGAGGCGCAGAAGACGCAACTGGCCGATACGTTTCTGCGGCCGACCGGCACGCCGGCCGCAACGTTTACCCCGCGCGCGCTGTTGTCAGAGCTGGTGATCACCAACGCGCTGGATGGTTCGGGGGCGCCCACAAACGACCTGGAATCCGTCTCGTCGAACTCGCAGGTGATACTGGCGGCTCGGCTGACGAATCTCCTGGGCGGTGAGATCATCACGGTCGAATGGCTGAACGAGGATGGCGCCGTGATGGCGTCGCAGGACCAGGAGGCGCCGACCACGACCGGGCCACGGTGGTTTACCTCGGCCTGGCAGCCGGGCGGAGTTCCTCCCGGCACCTACGCGGCAGCGGTTCGCGTGAATGGCGAGCTGCTGAATTCGATCACGTTCCGGATCGGGTAGCCGTCAGCCGCGTCACTGGAGAGCGAAGCCTGGCCTCGGCGCGTCGTTTGCGCCCGCATCTCGTGCGTTCGGCGCCGAGAGACAACTGTTTGCCATGCGCAACGCTTGCAGAAACGAGCATCTGTTCCCTATAGTCAACCTGAAGGAGCGTGCGGCTCGGGACGGTGTCGAGTGGCCACACCGGCAGCAGCACAACAGGAGGGTGGATTGTCTGAGAACATTGCTCAGAAATTGATCGTGGAGGCGCTGGGCGCGTTCGCGCTTTGTTTCTTCTCGATCGGCGCGGTTGTCTTGACGCAGGGTCAAGACATCGTTGCCATCGGCATTGCGACCGGTCTGGCGATCGGTGTCATGGTTGCCGCGGCGGGGCACATTTCTGGTGGGCACTACAACCCGGCGGTGACGGCCGGCATGTTGGTGACCAAGCGCATCGGTGTAGCCGAAGGCGTGGCCTATATCGTTGCCCAGATGGTGGGCGCGGTGCTTGGCGCTGGCGCGATCACGCTGGCGTATCTCGATGTCGACCGGAACCGGGTGAACCTCGGGTTGCCGACAGTGGGAACGTCGATTGTGGCCGATCCAGCAGTCGATCTGACCGCCAGCAATGCACTTGCGATGGAGGCGATTCTGACCTTCTTCCTGGTGCTGGTGATCTTCGGCACCGCGGTCGACAAGCGTTCGATCGGCCGATGGGTCGCCCCGCTGGCCATCGGTATCACGATCGCGATCGGGAACATGGCCGGTGTGGCGGCGAGCGGCGCGGCCATGAACCCCATTCGCTGGTTTGGGCCGGCGGTGATCCAGCAAGATTGGGCGAACGCCTGGGTCTGGATCGTGGGCCCGGTTCTGGGCGGATTGGTGGCCGCGGTGCTCTATGACTTCTTCCTGATGGACAAGTCGCCGGAGCCTGCCGCAGCCGGACCGGCGAAACGCTCCCAGGTAGTGGAAGTCGACGAGACCGAAGTCGTAGCAGTCTCCGAAACGAGCGCCCCGGCGCCTCGTCGACGAAGCCGCCGCAAGCGGTAGACCGGCTCCGCGAACGAGCAGCGAGATGAAGCACCGGGGCGATCGCTCGCCTCGGTGCTTCTTCGTTCACGCTGTCCAGCTGTGCCGCAGCGCACGCATTTGCTGTGTCGTGGAGCAACGCGGAGATCGATTACTGGTGACACCGTGGGTGTCAGCGGTGATCGAAACCGAAACGCGACAAGGCAAGGAGTCACGAATGCACCGGCGAACATTCTTGAAAGGTGCGGTCTCCGCATCGGCATTGGGCATGTTGGGAATGCGGCGCCCGCACAAGGGAGCTGCAGCGCGCAGGGTTCGGCTGATTCAGCAAGAACTACCGCGATACGAGATCGTTTCGTTTTTCGTGAGCAACGAGTTCGTCTTTGCCAACGGAACGAACTGGCGAGGGGGGGCCAGGGATATCAACAATGCCGGGACCATCATTGGGGACACGGTGAGTGGTGGGATCATGATGCCCACCATCTGGGATGCGGACCTGGCGATGAGCTATCTCGACGTCGGTCCGTACACCGGAATGAACGTCAACGGACATCAACTGGACGATCATGGCACGGCCCTGGGCCTTGGATTCGAAACCGAGGGCTTCATCACCGAGGAGCAGGCACAGAGCGTTCAGTTGAGCGTGCCGACCATCATTTGGCGAGATGGCATCGTCGATACCGAGATGAGCGGTCCATTCGAGCTGGGTTCCGGAATCACCACCTTGACGAGCACCGGCGACTTGCTGGGAACCCTTGATGGTCTTCCAACCGCCTGGACGAACGGCGCGACCGAGGCGGTGGAACTCCCCGAAGGATTCGTGTTGGGGGGCTATCGCTCTCAGAACACACTTGGCGACCGGGCCGGAACGTTCTATCGCGCCGAGGCGCCGTTCTCGGGAGGCGTCCCGTTCGTGAGATCGGCTTCGGGAACAGTGACCGTGCTCGACCCACCAATGGGCAATGGCATCGATTGGCTCGGCCGGGTGCAGGCGTTTTCGCTTGGGGACGATGGCAGCGTGGCCGCGCTCGTGCGCGGTGAAACCGATCTCTACGGGTGGGCTGTGCGCTATCGAGATGGAATTCAGACGCCAATTGCCGATCTCAACGGCGAAGGGATGTTTTTCACCAGCGCAAACGCGCATGGCGTGCTCGTCGGCCAGGCGATGCTCAATGGCTATTCCATCCCCACGATGTGGATCGACGACCAACCGGTGATGATCGCAGACATGATCGAGCCGGGGCCGGATCTGCTTTTCTTGCACGTCGAATCGATCAATGACAACGGGGCCATGGTGGGCAGCGCGCAGGATAGCTCCGGTGCATACCATCATGTGGTTCTGCGTCCGGTCTGAGCGATCGAACGAGGGATCAGCCGACCGGCAACGGGGTTTCGGACGGATCGTCGTCGAGGATGGGATCCGGAGCTTCCAGGAGACCAGCAGGAAGCTCGATCGGCGCGCACTCGCTGGTCGAGCGCAGGCAGCTGGCCTGCGCAGTGGCGATCTGGATGGCGGCTTGCTCTGCGCCATCCAGCGTCTTGTTTGCCTGGACATCGAGGATGACCAGGTCGGCGCCGACCACCATAACGATGCGCACACTGTCCTGAGAGGCCCCGGAGAGCATCGGATTGGTGTAGGTGAATGCCTGCACCACGCTGGCGCCGGGAATGGAATCGAGCTCGAGCGGCTCGACGCTGTCGAACGGCGGTTGCAGCACACCTGAATCGCCGAGGACCTGCAGGGCGGCGGATTCGTCGATGAATCGGGCGACGCTGATACTGACGAGCGGAATCGGCAGGACGGAACCGGTCGTCGAGATGAGGGATTGGTTGGTGAAGTAGCCGCTGAGGAAGTTGGTGGTTGCCGATTCTGCGGCAAGCGGTCCGAAGATCTCAGCAGCGGAAAGGTAGCCTTCATCGTGGCTTTGGAAACCGGGTACGAGCGAGACGAATTGGCCGGGGAGCGCGTAGTCGATAAGCGGCAGCGGTTGATCGGCAAGGACGGTTTGGATCCGGTCGAAAAGAACGCCGCTCAGGTCGATGGCGAGCTGCTTGTCGGCAGCAATGTCGGGGAGGGTGTCGACGGAGACACCGGCCAGCAAGTTGCCAGTGCGGAAGGTGGAGTCGATCGAGTTCACCACCGGCGTCGCGCCAGACGGTTGAAGAGACCCTGCGCTGATCTCGGATGGCTCCTCTCCAACTCCCGCGCCGGGACCGTCGGTGAAGACCGAACCTTCCGGCGCGAGGCGATTCTCGTCTTCGAGGAGCTCGAATCCGCGCGTGGCGCCGGCTGCGTCCGCGTATTGCTCGACATATGAACGGAGGCGGACCGTTCCGTCGGCGTTCAAGTAGACGCTCTCGTAGTACCACTGCAGGCCGGAACTGGCGATTTCATCCGGGGCTATGAGACCACCAGTCAGGTCCGCGCTGATACGGTCGCCGGGGATATAGATTTCGTAGAAGAGGGTGAACCCTTCCGGCATGTCGGTGGAATCGAGCGCCATGGCGGCAAGATCGAGCCGTGGGGCGGATGCGACTGGCGCGCCGGGAGCGGCTTCGGTGGGAATGGCGATGACGGGGCCGACCCTGTCGCCGGCTGGGGTTGGGCTTGGATCGGTGGGTTTCCCGGGAGGTTGGGCGAGCGCCAGCGATGGCGCAAACAACAGGAGCGCGAGGGTAACGATTGCGAAGGCTCGGCGCATGGTCTCAGGTGCTCCTCGATGTGACTGCTTGACCCGTGGTGACGGGTGGAAAAGACGATGACGACGTTTGCGAGGTTTCGCTGCGCTCGAATCAGCGGATCGCGCTGTTGGTGGGAACCGATGCCGGGTTCGGCAGGTCGGCACGGTCTAGAACACTGCGGCGCCCTCGTAGACGAGATCACGGCAGCGGGCTTCGACGGTGGCTGGGTCGATCTCGAGCTGGGCGACGCCGGTTTCGATGGCGGCACGGGCAACCGCGGCCGCAACGCGCGGTGGCACGCGCAGATCGAGCGCGTCTGGAATCAGGTTCTCGGTGGTGAGCTGACGCGGAAGCACCAGATCGGCGATTGCCTGGGCAGCCGCGAGCTTCATCTGATCGTTGACTTCACGCGCTTTGACATCGAGCGCGCCACGGAAGACGCCTGGGAACGCAAGCGAGTTGTTCACCTGGTTCGGATAGTCCGACCGGCCGGTGGCTACTGCAAAGGCTCCGGCAGTCCTGGCGAGCTCGGGCATGATCTCGGGCGTTGGGTTCGCGAGGGCGAATACGATCGGTTTGGGCGCCATCGTCCTGATCATTTCCTGGGTGAGCACACCGGGCGCGGAGAGCCCGATGAAGACATCAGTACCCTGGATGACGCTGGCCAGATCGCCCTTGTGTAGATCGGGATTGGTGAGCTCGGCGATTTCGAGCTTGGAGAAGTCCATGTGCTCCGTTCGGCCGTGATAGATGGCGCCCGCGCGGTCGCAGACAACGATGTCGCGAATACCGAGCGCCAGCAGTAGCTTGGCGACGGCCACGCCCGCGGCGCCGCCGCCGTTGATGGTGACCCTGAGCTCGTCCAACGGCGTGCCACGCAGCTTGACCGCATTGAGCAGGGCCGCGCCGACGATGATGGCCGTACCGTGTTGATCATCGTGAAAGACGGGCATCCCGAGTTCCAGCCGCAGCCGGCGCTCGATTTCGAAACAGCGGGGAGCGGAAATGTCCTCCAGGTTGATTCCACCAAACGATGGGGCGATCGCGCGCACATGCGCGACGATGTCGTCTGGCTCACGCGCGGCGAGGCAGATAGGAAAGGCTTCGACCCCGGCCAAGGATCGGAAGAGGACGGCCTTGCCTTCCATCACCGGCAGGGCGGCCTGGGGACCGATGTCGCCGAGACCGAGCACCGCGGAACCGTCGGTGACGATCGCAACGAGGTTGCCCTTCGAAGTGAGCTCGGTGACTTGCGCGGGATCATCCCGAATGACGGCAGCAGGTTCGAGCGCAGCGGGCGGAACGTAGATCAGGTTGAGGATATGGTGATCGCGGATCGGGATCTTGCTCTGGATCTCCAGCACACCGCCGTGGCGGCGACGGAGATCGATCGATTCCGATTGCGTGCCTGAGCCAACGCCGTTGGTTGGATTCAGGCGACGCCGACCCTCGTAGACGTAGCGCAGGGTCGAGTCGGCGACTTCCTCCGGCGCGATGATGCGCCCGGCTTCGCCAGCGTCGACTGTCGCACGCACGACAGCGGCGGCGACCGTAGGAGCAACCCGAAAATCGAAGATGTTCGGCACGATGTAGTCGGCATGGAGCTCGTCCGGGCGAACCATCCCGGCCAGCGCGTGCGCGGCGGCGACGAGCGTGCGTAGACGGATGTTGTGGGCACGGCAATCGAGCAGTCCGCGGAAGACGCCCGGGAAGACAAGCGAGATGTCCATCGTGTTGGCGTAGTCAGACCGGCCAGTGGCAACAATGCGCGCTCCGGCTGCGCGGGCGGTGGCAGGATCGACTTCCGGGGTTGGGATCGAAAGCGCGAAGACGATGGCATCGGGCGCCATGCGGGCGATATCGTCCCCGGTGACGATGTTTCCGGTCGAGACGCCGATGAAGACATCGGCATCCACCAGCATGTCCGACAGCGAACCGGCGCGGCGTTCGAGATTGGTTTCCTTGGCGACGTAGGACTTGGCCCAGTTCATCCGTTCCGGCCGGTACATATAGATCGCGCCGGCGCGGTCGCAGAGCGTGATGTGCCTGGCGCCAGTGCGGATGAGGAGCCGGGCGACGCCAACTCCTGCGATTCCCGCGCCGCTGATGACGATGCGCACGTTCTCCAGTTCTTTGCCAACCACCTTGAGCGCGTTGATGAGCGCGCCGAGCACGAGCACACCGGTGCCGTGATGCTGATTGGAGAAGACGGGAATGTCGGTGGCGCGTTCCAGATGGTCGGCGATCGTGAACGTGCGCGGGCTGGAGATATCGTCGATGCAGATCGCGCCGAAGGTGGGCGCCATGGCGGTGCCGACTTCGATGATTTCGGTCATATCGCGCGTACCGAGACAGAGCGGGAAGGCATCGACGCCGGCAAACGTCTTGAAGAGGACACTCTTGCCCTCTTCGATCGGAATGGCCGATTCTGGCGGTCCGCCCTGGCGCCCGAAGAGATCGGAGCCATCGGTGATGAGCGCGACCGTATTGCCTCTACAGGTGAGATCGAACGATTCGAGCGGGTTTTCCTGAATGGCGAGGCAGGCTTCGGCTACACCGGGCGTGTAGACGAGGGAAAGAATCGAGCGATCCCGCAAGGGAACTTTGCTGTTGACGCCAATGAGTCCACGATAGCGCCGGCGGTAGTCGAGCCCGTCGCTTTTTCCGTTGCCGCTGAGCCAGTCGTTCACGAATCCCCCACAGGGTCGAAAAGCGCGAAGGGGAGTATACGCCGGGGGCGCATGCCCGGGGTCAAGAGGTCACTGGCTCAGCGAGGCCCCAGCATCACCCGCGGATGGGGCCCAGCGGGCGAACCCGGCTGCTACCGGGCGTTGGAATCGGGGTTCTGCACCGTACGTGATGCATAGAGAAAACAGGCGACCTCATGCTGCGGCGCAATCTCGGTCAAAGCTGGACGGGCAGCGTCGCAGACGCCCGGCATGCGGCGGGGGCAACGGGCGAAGAACGGACAATGCGTCGGCGCTTCGGCGGAGGTCGACGGCTCGCCGGGGACGACCTCGCGGCGACGATGACGGTTGGCCGGGTCGGGTTCCGGAATGGCGGCGATGAGCGCGATGGTGTACGGATGGAGGGGTTCGTCGATGACCGCGCCTATAGGGCCGGTTTCGACGATGGTGCCCTGGTACATGACCGCGATGCGATCGGAGAAATAGCGGGCGCTGGCGATATCGTGGGTGATGTACGCAAACGAGACCCCGCGGGCGGTCTGCAGGTTGGCGAGCAGTGAGAGGATCTCGATCCGGCTGGAGGCGTCGATCATGGAAACGGGCTCATCGGCAACGATATAGTCGGGGTTGCGCACGAGCGCGCGGGCGATGCCGACCCGTTGGCGTTGGCCGCCGGACATTTGATTTGGATACTTGCTGCCGAAGCGGGACGCCGGGACGAGATCGACCGCGGCCAGCGCCTGGTTGGCGCGCTCACGCCGTTCACTTGCCGACTTGACGCCATCGATCTGGAGCGGTTCTTCGATCAGGTCCCAAACGCGCATGTAGGGATTGAGCGAGGAGAACGGATCCTGAAAGACGATCTGGGCGCGGCGGCGAAACCACTTGAGCTGTTGCTCAGCGTCGTGGGTGATATCCCGTCCCAGGAATTCGACTGTGCCGGTTCTCGGCTCCACGAGACGGAGGGTCAATCGCCCCAACGTGGTCTTGCCAGAGCCGGACTCTCCCACCAGTGCCAGGGTCTCGGCGATGCCGATCTGGATCGAGACATCATCGAGGGCGTGGACTTCCCCCGTCTTGAAGATCCCCTTGCGCGTTTCGAAGACGACGGACGCATGTTCGACGCGGATCATGGGTGGATTCGCGCTGGACCGAAGTGAGCTGTCGTCCCATGCTCCCACGTCCTCTCGGGCCCCGATGTCATCCCGAGCTTGTCGAGGGATCTCTTGTTGCGTCGAAGCCCGGTCTCCAGTTTGGAGGCTTGCGTGGAAGGCAACGAGAGATCCCTCCACTCCGCCTGCGGGCTCCGGTCGGGATGACGGAATCGTTAGCGAACGGCGGGATGACGGAGAATCGTCATCCCGAGCTTGTCGAGGGATCTCTTGTTGCGTCGAAGCCTTGTCTCCGGTGCGGGGGCTTGCGCGGAGGGGAACGAGAGATCCCTCCGCTCCGCCTGCGGGCTCCGGTCGGGATGACGGAGTTGGCGCGGGCTGCGGTCGGGATGACGGGAGTGAGGTAGCGGGTTCCGGTCGGGATGGCTGAGTTGCCACGGGCTGCGGTCGGGATGACGGGGGGAGCGCGGATAGGCTAGGCATGGGAACTGGCCGGCAAGTGAATTCGGTAGCGGCTGCCGGCGAGGGCGAAATCGTTGAGGAAACATCGCGCGTGGCCGCCGTCGGGGAGTTTGTACTCTGGGGGAACGATGCTCGAGCAGGGGTCGAACGCGTACGGGCATCGAGGATGGAACCGGCAGCCGGAAGGTGGATTGGAAAGATCGGGCGGTTCGCCGGGCATAGGGGTAGGCGGTTCGGGATCGTGGAGCCGGGGCAGCGATGACAGCAAAAGGCTCGAATAGGGGTGATGCGGTTCGACCAAGACCCGATCGGCGGAACCGAATTCGACGTGCTGACCGGCATAGGCAACCGCGATCGAATCGCAAAGATCGCTGGCCAGACCGATGTCGTGCGTGATGAAGATCATGGAGATGCCGGGATCCTCTTTGAGGTCCTTGAGCAGGTTCATGATTTGGGCTTGAACGCTGACATCGAGCGCAGAGGTCGGTTCGTCGAGGATGAGCAGGTCTGGATCCATCACCAACGCGGTGGCGATGACGACGCGCTGGCGTTGCCCGCCCGAGAGCTCATGCGGATAGCGGGGAGCGATGCTCGCCGGGAGCCCGACTCGCTCCAGGAGCTCCTCGGCACGGGCGAGCGCGGCTTTCTTGTCCATGCCGTCGTGGATGAGCGTTTCGGCGATCTGCTCTCCCACGCGAACGACCGGGTTCAGCACGTTCATGGCGCCCTGGAAGACCATGGCGATCTTTTTCCAACGGATTTCGCGATTGAAAACGTCATTGGACAACGTGGTCAACTCGCGGCCATCGAGCTGGATGGAACCACGGAAGAGCTCGACGTTCTTCGGCAGCATACGCATGAGGGCCGTGGCCATGGACGTCTTGCCGGACCCGGATTCGCCCACGATTCCGACCGCATGGCCTCGTTCGTCGATGGTGAATGAGACGCCGTCGACCGCATGCACCGGCCGCTTTCCGGCGCGGTAGTAGAGGAAGAGGTCCTGGACGCTGAGAAGCGGCGTGCTCATGGGCTACTCGTCATCCCGAGCTTGTCGAGGAATCTCTGGTTGGCCGAGTCTCGGTTCCGGGCGTGGGCGTAGGTTGTATGGGAACGAGAGATCCCTCCGCTCCGCCTGCGGGCTCCGGTCGGGATGACGGGGTGGGCGCGGACACCGGTCGAGATGACGGGAGGGTTCGTCATTCCGAGCTTGTCGAGGAATCTCTTGTTGCTTACGGTTCGGTTCTGGGCGTGGGCGTGGGTTGAATGGGAACGAGAGATCCCTCCGCTCCGCCTGCGGGCTCCGGTCGGGATGACGGAGTTGGTGCGGGTTCTGGTCGCGATGACGGGAAAGCTCGTCATTCCGAGCTTGTCGAGAATCTCTTGTTGCTTACGGCTCGGTTCTGGGCGTGGGCGGGGTTGTATGGGAACGAGAGATCCCTCCGCTCCGCCTGCGGAGGCTCCGGTCGGGATGACGAGGAGGGCGCGGGCTCCGGTCGGGATGACGGAGTTGGTGCGGGCTCCGGTCGGGATGACGGAGTTGGTGCGAGCATCGGTCGGGATGACGGGGTGGGTGCGAGCTCCGGTCGGGATGACAGATAGGGCGCGACATTGGGTCAGGCAGGTACGAGCGCGGGTTCGAGGCCATTGGTCGCGGCGCGGGCTTCGAACTCCTCGGGCGAGAGCTTGCGCACGCGCACGAGATTGCTATGGAAAACGGCCTGGTTGCCGAGATCGGCCAGGATGTCAGGGGTAAGCCAGTTGACGTTGCGGCCAGCAAGCGAGTTCTGCGCCCAGTATCCCTTGGGCGAAACGGCAAAGCCGGGGACGACATCGTCGGTCACGTCGGCGATCAACAGGCACCAACCGCGATCGTTTTCGATCAGCAGCGGATCGCCGCTTTCGATTCCGCGTGACTTCGCGTCCGTGGGATGGATTTCCAGGAAGGGGTTGCCTTCCTTGCGCAACAGCGCTGGCTGGTTCGCAAAGGAACTGGAGACGAAGTGATGCGCGGCTCCAGTCACCAGTACGAGCTCATCAGACTCACGATCGACGAGTTCATCCGGGACTACATGGTCAGGAAGGGGATCGACGCCAAGCGGAATCATCGCCTCGCAATACAGCTCGATCTTGCCGGACGGCGTGCCAAACTCGAGATTGGGCCAATTGAACGTCGAGCCGTCATCGGTTTCGGCGTACGGAACCCAACCCTTGTCGACCAGATCGTCGAATTCGATACCGGCCAGATAGCGATTGGTGCGCCTGGTGGCCTCGAAAACCTCGCGCGCGACTTCGGCGTTGGTTTGATCGAACCATGGCTCGGTGTAGCCCAGGGCCTTGGCGAGGTGGCGCTGGACATCCCAGTTGCCGCGCGATTCGCCGCGCGGGGCCATGGCGGCCTTGTTGAAATGCAGATGGCGATGCCCGGACGGCTTGACGACGTCGTCGACTTCGAGCTGTGAAGTAGCGGGCAACACGATATCCGCGAAACGGGCGGTGTCGGTCATGAACTGGTCGTGAACGACAGTGAAGAGATCGTCGCGCAGGAGCCCGCTGATGATCCTGGGTGAATTGGGCGTCGACGTGACCGGGTTGGCGATGAAGCAATAGAACGCCTTGATGGGCGGATCGCTGATCTCGCCGGTGAGCGCGGCTCCGAGCCGGTTCATATTGACGACGCGCGGAGTGGGCGGGCACTCGGAATGCTTGCCGATCGCCTCGCCGTTCCACACGATCTGGCTGCTTTGGGAATAGAACGCTCCGGCGCCCAGCTTGCCATAGCTGCCAGTGACTGCCGGAAGCGCAAGGATCGCGCGGATGGTTTGGCCGCCGTTCTGGTGACGTTGGATACCGTCGTTGAATTTCACCAGCGGGGCGCGCGCATCGACCCAGCGATGGGCGAGGTCGACGATCATCTCTTCATCCAATCCGGTGATTTGGGAGACTCGCTCTATCGGGTAGTTTGCGGCGCGGGCGCGCAGCTCGCGCCACCCAATGGTGTGCGCATCGAGAAATGCCTCGTCGTGCCGGTTCTCGGTGAAGATGATGTCGATCATGCCCAATGCGAGAGCGGCATCGGTCGATGGGTTCGGCCGGATGTGCAGGTCGGCGGCGCGAGCCGATCGGGTGCGGCGCGGATCGATGACGACGACAAACGTCCCATTCCGTTGCGCTTCGCGCAGAATGGGGACGAAGTGGGGCGACGTGCTGGAGGGGTTGTGCCCCCAGATGACGATGAGATCGCTGTGCTTTATCTCGCGCGGATCCATACCCGGCTTGCCGCCGAGGGTAGCTTTGCAGGCAGCGGTTGCGGCAGCGTCGCAAATGGTTCGCTCGAGACCGGAGGCGCCCATGCGATTCCAGAGCCGGTTGGCGGCGACCAGATTCTCGACCATGCCCAGCGTGCCGCTGAAGGAATAAGGCAGGATGGCAGCCGCGCCGTAGTCGGCGATGATGTCGGTCCAACGGGTGGCGATTTCGGCGATGGCGTCGTCCCAGGTGATGCGCTCCCATTGGTTCGCGCCTTTGGGTCCGACGCGCCGCAGCGGATATTCGAGCCGATCTGGCGCATAGACCCGATCGAGATAGGGACGGACCTTGGCGCAGAGCCACCCCTGGGTGATGGGATGGTCCGGATTGGCATAGAAATCGACGACCTTGCCGTTTTCGACCTCAGAGATGAAGGAGCAACCGTCAGGACAGTCGTGGGCACAAGCGCCGCGGACGATGAGGCGGTTGGTAGTCGGCATGGATGGATGCTCCGGGTTGGATCGGCGTGACGTGAACTGAGTGTACAGGAGGACGATTGGTATGGGCAGGACAAGCAAAGAAGCCCCGTTCCGCGAAGGGAACAGGGCTTCTGCAATGCGATGCTCGCGATCGTTAGGCCAGCGTGGACTCGAGCTCGATGGCGACGTTGTTGCGCAGAGCATTGGAAATCGGGCAGCCGGCTTCTCCTGCTTTGGCGAGCTCGGCGAACTGCTCCGCAGTCACCCCGTCGACCTTGCCTTTGACGGAGAGCTTCGAGTACTTCACTGCCACGCCGCCACCTTCCTTCGGGCCAAAACCGACCTTCGAGGTGACTTCCAGGCTCTGCGCCGGCGTGCCGTTCTCGGCAAGGGCATTGGAGAGCGCCATCGCGTAGCACGAGGCGTGCGCCGCGGCGATCAGCTCCTCAGGGCTGGTGGCGCCTTCCGGCTCGCCGGCGCGGCGGGCCCAACTGACGTCCAATGGGCCAAATGCGCCCGAACCGACGCGGAAGTTGCCCGATCCTTCGAAGAGATTCCCTGACCAATTTGCGGTCGAGGTGCGTTCGGTCATGATATCCGCCATGGGGCGAAACTCCTTTCGATTGCGGGTCCGGACTCGCGTCTCCGTGGCCCTGAGAAAAACACCGTCGAGCTACGTGCTCAGGTTCGACTGAACGGGTGACGATCAGGCCGGCGGCGGATCGATGTAAACCGTCTTGACCTGGGTGTAGAAATCGCGGGCCGATTTGCCCTGCTCGCGTGAATAGGAGCTGGAGCCCTTGTAGCCACCGAACGGCACTTGCGGTTCGGCGCCGGGAGTCTCGCTGTTGATGTGCACGATACCGGCCTGGATCTTCTTGGCGAACTGAAGCGCGCGGCCGAGATCACGCGTGAAGATCGAGGCGGAGAGTCCGTACTTGACCGAATTGGCGATCTCGATGGCCTGGTCCATGTCGTCGACCGGAATGACGCCCATGATCGGGCCGAAGATCTCCTCCTGACCCAGATGCGACGATGGATCGACATTCGCGAACAACGTTGGCGCGACGAAAAAGCCATGCTCGCGGCCATCGCTGGTCAGTCGTTCGCCTCCGGCGAGCAGTTCGGCGCCATCGGATTTCGCTCGATCCGCGCCGGCCACCACGTTGTCGGCCGCTTCGGCGGAAATGACCGGGCCGAGATGCGTCGACTCGTCGAGCGGATTGCCCACCTTCAGGCTCTTGATCTTGTCGTGCAGCTTGCTGGTGAATTCGTCCACGATCGAGCGATGGACGATTGCTCGGCTGGTGGCGGTGCATTTCTGGCCGCTGGACCACATCGCGCCGGTCATGACGTGCTGGAGCGCGTGATTCATATCCGCGTCGGCGAGCACGATGGCCGGGTTCTGGCCGCCGAGCTCGAGCTGAATCTTGGCTCCGCGTCTGGCGGCCGTCATCGAGAGCTTGCGTCCGACCTCGCCGGAGCCGGTGAAGGAAATGGCGGCGATGCGGTCGTCTTCCACCAGCGGATCCCCGACGGTGGAGGCGCTGCCGGTGACGAGATTGAGCACGCCGGGGGGCAACCCGGCCTCACCCAATGCCTCGACGAAGCGCGCGGCCAACAGGGGTGTGGCGCTGGCGGGCTTGAAAACGACTGTGTTGCCGAAGGCGAGCGCCGGAGCGATTTTCCAGGCCGGAATGGCGATGGGGAAGTTCCAGGGGGTGATGACGCCAACGACCCCGAGCGGCTCGCGGGTGGTGTAGAGCAGCGTATCCGGGTTCATGGACGGATAGTGCTCGCCGTTCGGTTGCTGAGCTTCGCCGGCGTAGTAGCGCAGGATCTGGATGGCTCGGCCAGTCTCGCCGATGCCTTCCTTGAGGGTCTTGCCTTCCTCCCGCGTCAGCTCCTTGCCGATCTCGGCCTGACGCGAGGCGAGAATCTCGGCGGCTTTCAACAAGATGACCGAGCGCGCGACAACGTTCGTGTCCCGCCACTTGGGAAAGGCGTCGGTGGCCGCCTGAATGGCGGCATCGACATCGGATTTGGTCGAGGAGGCGAACTCGCCGATCAACTCATTGGTGTTGGAGGGGTTCCGGCTTTCGAAGGTCTTGCCAGACTCGGAGGCGATCCATTCGCCGCCAATGTAGTTTCCCCAGGTTTTTTCTGGTGAAGCGGTTGCCACGTGCGCATGCTCCTCTCGGCGCGATCCGGAAGCGGTCGGCCACGACGTCTTTCGATCAATTGTGCCAAATCGCTACGACTGGCGGGAAATGAAGAGCGCGATCCCGACGATGAGGATCAGCAGCACGATGAGCGAGCAGCCGATGGCCAGGACCGACCCGGTGCCCACTGTCGAATCTTCCGAGGTTGGATCGAGCTCCATCTCGGGATTGGCGGGCGGCTCGACAGGATCGAGGTCAGGCATTCGTTACGAGGGTCCAGTGTCCAGGGTCGAGGGTCCAAAGCTGACATCGATGCCTGGGCGCTGGTGGGGAAAACGGCCCGTGTTGGACCCTGGACACTGGACCCTGGACATCGCTACCCGTTCCACTTCCATTGCCCGTCTTCGAAGACGAAGACAAAGGTCTGGAAATCCTGCTCAGTGCCGACGGTCGATTTGACGGGAGCGGTGATCTGGTTCGGCGCGACGATGGTGATTTCGCCGGCGCGTTCCCAGACGATGGGGGACGACATCGAAATGGTGAGCGTCTCCAGGAAGTTCGGGTCGGAGGTGATCAGCGCGTCGCGGAACTCGTTGCTGAGCAGCGGCAACCAGCGTTCTGGCTCGCGGCTTGCCCAGCAGGCGGTGAGCTGATCGAGCAGGTCGTCGATCTCGCGTTCGAAGGTGGCATTGAGCGGTTCAGGTGACGACGCGGGCACGGTTGGGAGTTCGACCGTCTCGACCGCGATCGGACTGGCCACGGGGGTGCCAAGCAACTCAGCGGTCGTCAGCGGGATCGTCGAGCAGGCAACGAAGGTGTTGAAGGAAAACGTGGTCAGCAAGATGATGCGACCGGGGCACGAATCGTCGACCTGGGTAAAGGTGAGATTCTTGCCGGAGCGGACCCATTTGTAGGTGCCCGTTGCCATGTCGCTTTCGATGATCGGAGCGGCAGCCGCGTTTCCGCACGAGAGCAGGCCGGATTCGTCGGTGAAGGTGATCTGGTCGCCATCGGTGGTCCAGGTGCCTTCGATGACTACGCCGGCATCGGTGCGCTCGGCCTCGAACGTGCCGTCTGCCTCGATGCCGAGCCGCCAGCGGCCAACGTACGACATGGAACTGGCGATATCGACCGGAATATCGGTGCGGGCAAGCGCGACCGACCACTGGCCGACTGGACTATCGTCCTGTGCGTCGACCCGACCGAAGGCGAAAACCGCCCCGACGAGCGTGACGATGAGCATGGCGGACGCCAGCACGGCGAAGAGTCGAGCGCGATTTGTGATCGATGACATCGCTGGGTGGCTCCTCGGCGATCGGGTCGGTGCGCGGCGAACGAATGCAGCGTCGAGCGTCCTGGCCACGGCCTGCGCGGTGCGAAGCTACGCGGGCGCGATAGACTGAGCGTCAGCGAGAGTCTAGCATGGTGCAGAGTCGAGGAATTCGTTCAGGATTCTGCGCGATACTAGGAACTCAGACGTCCGCATCAGAGAAACAGGCTCGCAAAGACGGCGAGCCGGGCAAATCCGTCAGGGACGATTTCTCCGACATTCACCACCGGTCGAAGAGGTGAGCCGCATGTTTTCACAATTCCGACAGAAACGCCGGCAAGGGTGGCGCCTCGCGACCGTAGGGGTCGTGGCGCTGCTGGTGCTGGCGCCGTTGCTAACCGGGTTGGAACCGCGCGGGGTCGTCGCGCAGGGAAGCGACCAGCTCGCCGGACGACCGCTGAACTTCGGCGATCTCGTTGTGATCGACCGGCAGTTTGCCTCGAACGGCGCGAAGCTGGCCCTGGAACGGTTCTATGTGGACCGGGGCATCATTAGCGATCCGTACTTGAGCGCGGTGGCCGGCAGCGGCGGGCAAGAACCGAGCGCGAATCAGCAGGTGCCGTTCCGCAATCCCGCGCCGGGGTTCAGCCGCAATCTGCTCATCACACGCAACTATGGCTATTCGCCATTTCAAACCGAGCCGCACATGGTGGTCGATCCCACCGATCCCGACCACCTGGTCATGGGCACGATCGACTACAACATGGGTTCGGTGATGTCGGTCTATGTCTCCTGGGATGCCGGGGAGACCTGGGAAGGACCGAACCAGATTCTCTATTTCCGCGATGACATAAGCGGCGCGGGCGACCCGGTGGTTGCATTCGACCGGGATGGCAATGTCTACATTTCGATGATTTCGATCGGGGTGCGCGATTTCGTGCTCGGTACGATTTCGTCGCAAGTAGCCGTGCTGAACATGGCGGTGGCCAAGTCGTATGACGGGGGCCTCACCTGGACAGAACCGCAACTGGCGGCCTCGGGCGCGGTCTCGACCGTGAGCAACATCGACGCGGAAGGGAAAGAGCGCGGCACG
>JAWKPF010000039.1 GCA_041390825.1 Thermomicrobiales bacterium | reverse complement strand
AGTGTGTCAAGAACGTGAGACAGTCCGCTGACCAGTGAGCCGCTCCCACGCGGTCATCGGCGCTACCCCATGGTTCGTGGTATGGGGTCGACGCCGGTTGTACCACCCTTCGATGTAGCGCACGATCCAGCTGCGCGCCGCCTGTCTGGTGGCAAAGACCCCCACCTCAGCGGCCAAGTCACTTTTCAGGGTCGCAAAGAACGATTCGGCTACCGCATTGTCCCAGCACACACCGGTGCGTCCCATCGACTGGGTCACCGCCAATTCGGCACACAGGTCCTGAAACGCCTGGCTGGTGTACTGGCTCCCCCGGTCGCTGTGAAAGATGGCGCCGTCGTGGAGGTGCCCATGCTGATGCGCCATCTGCAGGGCCGCGGTGACCAGCTCGCTCTGCTGCCTCGGACGCACCGCCCAGCCAATCACTGCTCGGGTCGCCAGGTCGATGACCACTGCCAGATAGAGCCACCCTTCCCGGGTCGGCAGGTTGGTGATATCGCCCACGGTCTTGGTTCCGGGCTGGTCACTCTGGAAGGAGCGCCGCTGGGTGGCATCCAGACAGTGATTGCCGATGTGAGCGGTGCGCACGGCCGGATCGCGCGTGGTGGTGCGTTTCCACGCCTGTTTGCGCCGGGCCATCAACCGCTGTTCGGCCATGATGGTGTGCACCGTCCCGGCCGAACACACGATCCCGTCGTCGGCCAGCAATTGCCGGATCGGACGCCGACCAGCGCGTTGTCCGCTTTCAGCAAACTTGGTCACGATCGCCTGGGTCAACGCGGCATGCCGCTGGCTGCGCAGGGATGGGGGCGAGGTGGATCGCGTTGTCCAGCGGTAATAACTGGCCCGCGATAGTCCCAAGACCCGACACATCATCGTCACCGGATAGGCAGACGCCTCCTTCGCCACCAGGGCATACCACGCCGTTACGGTCGGGTTTTGCTGGCGAAGAAGGCCGATACTTTTCCCAGGAACTCGTTCTCGCGCTCCAGTTCGGCAATCCGTTGCAGCGCCGCCCGATGGACCGCCGGATCGACCGGACCGGCAGCCGCCAGCTCCGCCGCGGCGGTTTGTTTGCGTTCGGCATTGACCCACATCGAGAGCGTCTGGCCCGGGATCCCCAACTCCCGGGCCACCGCGGTGACGGAATGGTCCAGCGCCACCAAGGCAAGCGCCTCCTGCTTGAACTCTGGCGAATACCGGCGACATATCCTGGCCATCGACATGTCCTTTCGCGTCAGGTCGATTGCGTTCAGATCGGTGTCTCATTTTCATGGTACACACCAGAACCAGCCATCGACAACCGACAACTGGCTACTGACTACTGACTACTGACTACTGACTACTGACTACTGAACTCTATTCTCCAGTGTGCCGAGTTTGTCGATCTTTGCGACGACGACATCGCCGGACTTGAGATAGGTCTCGGTGGCTGCGCCGACGCCTCCCGGGGTTCCCATGCAGATGAGATCGCCGGGACGCAGGGTGACGAAACGCGACAGGAACGCCACGGCTTCGGGAATCGAGAAGATCATCTCGCCTGCGTCGGAATGCTGGCGAAGCTCGCCGTTGACGGTGAGCGCCATTTCGAGCGTGCTCGGGTCGCCGGCTTCGTCCTTGGTCACCAGGTAGGGTCCGATGGCGGCAAACGAATCGCACCACTTGCCGAGCAGCCAGTCGAACCAGAGGTCTCCCGCGCGCTCGGTGCGCCCTTCGGCGATCTTGAGCGAGCGAGCCGAGACGTCGTTGAAGACGGTGTACCCGGCGACGTAGTTGTTGGCATCGGCAACGGGAATGTGACGCCCCTCGGCGCCGATCACAGCAGCGATCTCGATCTCGTAGTCGAGTGTTTCCGAATCGGGCGGGATCAGGATCGGGTCGCCGGTGCCGATGATGGCCGTAGTCGGCTTGATGAAGGGACGCGGATTGATCTTGTTTTTCTCGACCGCAGAACCACCGCCTTCGATGATGTGCGATTGGTAGTTGCCGGCCAGCAGAAAGATGGTCGGCGGGTTCTGGATCGCGGCCTCGAGCGTTACGTCGCTCTCGGCAATGGTGGGAATCGAACCGACTGCGGCGGCATCTGCGACATCGCCAGCGGTCGTCATTCCCGGCATGCCCATGGCGAGGATCTCGACCACGTTCGACGGCAGTGACGCGCCGATGGCCACGGCGCCGTCGGCAAGATCGGCGATCTTCCCGTCGACCGAGACACCCGCGCGGATCTCCCCGCCGTTTCTGGAATAGCTAACGAATTTCACTGACTCCTCCCTCGGTGTGTATTACGACTAATCGACAGTGACACGTGTTCCGGTGCGCGCGGATTCGTAGGCGGCGTCGATGACGCCGAGCGCGGCGATAAGGGCGTCGCCGTTCGCCAGAGGTTGCCGGTTCTCGTCGATCGAGGCGAGCAGATCGCGAATGACCGCCGGTGCCATGCTGCCATAGCCGGGCATCGCGGCTGTGCTGTACGAGAGCGTCTCTTCCCGTACAGGATCGTCACGATTGCCCGCGCCGAACCAGCTCACCGAACCGTCGAAGTTCACCGTCAACGATCCGTGCTCGCCGCGGATGGCGAAGTAGCCGGCCGACATCGTGCGCGGCAGAACGAACGCGCAATGCATGGCGCCGATGGCGCCCGATTCGTAGCGAAACGCGAGCGACACTACGTCTTCGACATCGATACCGGCATCGTTCACTTGCCCAGCGAGCGCCTGGACCTCGACGATGCGCTCGCCGGTCATCCAGAGCAGCTGGTCGATCTCGTGCACACCGAGCCAGATCAGGATGCCCCCACCCTGCAGCTCATGGGAGAAGAGATGATTTGCCGGATCGCGCACGAATGGCGACGACGTGTTGAAGACCGATTCGGTGGAAAGCAGCCGCCCGGGACGGCCCTCCCGGCACATCTGATGGGCATACTGCCAGCCGCGCCCATAGCGACGCAGCAATCCGGTGGCGACTTTGACCTTGTTCGCATCGGCCACGCCGAATGCACGCTTCGCGGCCCGCCGTGTCGCGGCGCCCGGTTTGTCGACCAGCATATGCACACCGGCATTCGCCAGGGTCTCGATGGCAGCGGGCATGTCACGGTTGGGAAGCGTCACCAGCGCAATTTCCGGCTCGAAACGCTCGACGAGCGTGTCCAAATCATCGACGAACGGGGTGGCGCGGTGCCGCTCGTGCAGAGACGGCGCGAGATGCGGATCGTGATAGCGGGGCGCCAACCCCTCCCACAGCAACCGGTCGGGCTCGTAGATCGCAACGATCTCGAGATCGTCCGGGAAGAGCTCGAGGCTCTCGACCCAGCCCGTCGTGTGGTAGTGGTCGAGTCCGACGACCGCGACGCGACGCCTTGTCACCCTACGCCTCCCATTCGAAAACCGCGCCAACCATGGACCGATCCCCTTGCGCGAATCGTTCCAGCACGGCTGCGGCCTCGTCCGGTTGGAACCGGTGCGTGACGAGCTTGTTCAGGTCGATCTTGCCACGTCCCGCCTGTTCGAGGAGATAGCGGAAATTGCCCTCCCGGTCGAAGGTGAACGGCGAATCGGGAAGCGTCTCTTCCGGATCGTAGCCACAACCGACGACCTCGATCTTCTTGTAGTGGAGTTTGCTGGGGAAGGCATAGAGCATCTTGTGCAGCTTGAGCGCGTACTCCGCAGTTGGCGTGCGCCGGTAGATACCCATGAGCGCGATGCGGGAATACTCGCGGCAGATCGCGAACGCTTGCTCGAAACCGGGCCAAACGCCGCTCGTCTCCATCACAAGGTCGACACCGCGCGCGCCAGCTGCGTGCTCGATTTCTTCCGCAGCAGTTTCGGTTCCGCCCTGCACCACGGCGGTCAAGCCGAGTGTTCTGCCAAACGCGACTCGCTCGGGAGACACATCGATGCCGATAACGCGGGCCCCCATCATGTCCGCCACCAGCGCTGTCGAGGCGCCGACGAGACCGAGGCCGACGACTGCCACCGTCGCTCCAGCCTCGTAACGTCCCAGGTGAAGGCAACTCACCGCCCAACCGGCCAAGTACGACGCGCTTGCGGCTTCCGACGAGACGCCATCCGGGATGCAGTGCGCTTTGCGTGCCGGAGCAACCGCATATTCCTGGTGCCCCATGCCATTGACCGCAACGCGGTCGCCGACTGCCAAACCCTCGACTCCATCTCCGAGCCTGGTGATGACGCCCGCGCCCATGTACATGCATTCCTGCGGGATCGGATCGCCAGTTCCAGAGTATGAGCCCGTCTGATAGATGTAGACGTTGCTGCCTGGGCTGATGGCCGTGTGCGTGACCTTCAGTTGCACCTCGCCGGGCCCTGGTTCAGGAATGGCTTCCTCCAGGCACCCGATCGTTCCTGGAGCGGTGACGTAGTAGTGCTTCATCGACGAGTTGACTTCCTTACCAGGCGAGCGCGTAGCCATCGCGTCGAGGGTCGCCGCCACCGCAATAGGCGCCGGTATCCGGGTCGATCATGATGCCCTGGCCTCCTCCGACGAGCGGCGACCAATCACCCAGCGGCTCGAGAACGTGGCCCAATACGGTCAAGCCGTCGCGCACTGCTTCCGGGATGCGTGTCTCGATCTGTAGTCGAGTGCCAATCGTGGCTTTGATGCGTGGCGCCTCGATCGCGGCCTGTATCGAATACCCATGGTCGATCACATTGCTGATCATCTGCGGCGTTGTCTGCAGAATACCGAACGACCCAGGCGTGCCGATGACCATGAAGAGCTTGTCGTCACGGAAGATGACTGCCGGAGCCATGCACATCTCGATGTTCCGATTTGGACCGATCACGTTGGGGCTGTCCGGATCGAAATCGAACCAGTAGCCAAAGTTGTTGAGCATCAGACCCGTTTCACCGGCCATGACCCCGCTTCCGAAGCCATCGCCAAGTGATTGGGTGACGGCAACCGCGTTGCCCTCGGCGTCGACCACATCGAAATGCGTCGTGCATTCCTTTAGCACCTGTCTCGGATCGCCCGGTTCGATGGAGCCGGCCGGACGCTTCCCTCCATAGCGTTCACCCTCGACGCTGGCGGCCGATCTGGCGTCGACCAGCGCGCGCCGTTCGGACGTGTACGCATCGGAGAGCAGAACGTCGAGATCGATGGCGGGATTGGTCGTGTAGGCGATGCGGTCGGCGACTGCCACCTTGAAGACCTCGGCCAGGGTGTGCAGGGTCTCGAGCGAGTTCTGCCCCATTTCTGCAAGGTCGATGGCCTCGAGCATCTTGAACGCCTGGAGATACTGCCAACCGCTGCAGTGGGGCGGCGGACAGGTGATGGAATAGCCGCGGTAGTCGACGCCAATCGGCTCCTTCCACGCCGGCTCGTAGTTGGCGAGGTCAGCTGTATCGATGATGCCACCCTGGGCCTGAATCGACTCGACGATCTCTTTCGCCAGAGCGCCACGGTAGAACGATTCCTTGCCCTCGCGCGCGACCCGCGCGTATGTGGCCGCCAGTTTGGGCTGACGGATGATCTCTCCGGCGAACGGCGGGCGGCCATCTGGCATGAAAACCGCCCTGGTCATCTCGGTCAAGTTGCCTGCCCGGTAGACCATGTCGTAGAAGTAGGCGTTCTTGACTGTCAGCGGTACGCCCTGGGTCGCATAGCCGATCGCTGGTGCGAAGAGCGTATCGAGGGGAAGCGAACCGTACTCCGCATGCGCCGTCAGCCAGCCCGCGGCGGCGCTTGGGATCAACGGGGACTTGGGGCCATGGTTCTTTTCGTTCTCGGTTTCGAACGCCGACAGCGACGCATTTCGTGAGGCAGGCCCAACGTAATCGAGCACACGCAAACGTCGTTCCCTGGCGGAATAGACGAGCATGTACCCGCTGCCGCCGATACCGGACATGTACGGTTCGACCACATTCAGCGCGGCCGCGGTGGCAAGTGCCGCATCGACCGCGTTACCGCCGGATTTCAGAATCTCCATTCCGGCAAGTGAGGCCAGCGGGTGCGCAGAAGCGACTGCGCCTCTGGTTCCCATTGCCACCGGACGATGCGCCACTCCCCTGTTCGGCCACGCCATGCGAAAGCTGCTCCCCGTTGAAATCACTGTTCGCGTTGCCCGGCATTTTGTCACAGTCGGACAGCATCCGCTCGGGGTCTATCGCGGTTGTCAGACATCTTGCTGGGAGCGATAGAATCGTTCCATCTCTGAGCGCGCGGAAGGGACTCACCATGACCGATATCGATCGCTATCTGGCTTCACTCGAAGAACCCCGGCGAATGAGGATCCGGCACTACATGGACGTCATCGAGACGGCGGCTCCTGGACTTCCGATTCGCCTCTGGGAGTACTCGGGCGGTGTCATTGGCTATGGGCACTACCACTACCGCTATGCGTCCGGACGCACAGGCGAATTCTTCATGATCGGAGTCAGTAGCCGAAAGCGGTATGTCGCGATCTATACCAACGCTGCCAGTGGGCAGGGATATCTGGCGGAGACATTCGAGGACCGTCTGGCGGGATGCAAGATCGGCAAGAGTTGTATCGAGGCGCCGGACAAGACTGTGATCGCGGATGACGTGCTGGTCGACCTGGTCACGCAATCGGTCGCGTACTTTCGGACGGAGTTCGAGAAGCCAAAGACACCAAACTCGTTGCAGCTCTGGGAGTAGCGCGCTGGCGGAAAGGAATTGCTCTCGGAAATGAAGCGATCGCGAGGATATAGTCTAGACAGATGTCTATACCTATCCCAACAACAATCAGCCGCTCCGCGGCACCCAGACAGAAAACATCCTCGCCTTCCAATGGCGCATCTGGTCAGGGGTGGGCCGCATTGCCCGCGTATGGGCTGAGACAAACGGCATCTGCTCTGGGTCGAAACCCCGCCAACTCGAGGAGCCGCACCGACGCGCAGATCGGGAGGCCAACCACGTTGCTGTAGCACCCAACGATCCCTTCCACCATAGTTGCGGCTTCGCCCTGAATGGCATATCCGCCAGCCTTGTCGAGCGGCTCACCGGTGGCGACATATGCCTCGATTTCATCGTCGCCCAGATCCCGGATGCGCACCTCGCTGCGCACAACCTCGTCCCACGACTCGCCGGTCAGCGGATCGAGGACCACGACCGCGGTGTAGACCTCGTGCGATCGCCCACGCAGCCGGCGGAACATATGCGCCGCGTCCCCGGCGTCGCGCGGTTTCCCCAAGATGTCGCCGTCAAGCACCACATCGGTATCCGCCGCCAGGATCAGGCAGCTGCCTGCGCCTTGCGCCACGGCATCGGCCTTGGCGCGAGCGATGGCGAGCACATTTTCAGCAGGCGTCAGTGAGGTGTCGATCAGTTCTTCCGCACCGCTGACCATGACCTCGAACCGTTCGACAACTTGCCCGAGCAGTTCGAGCCTGCGCGGCGATCCAGAAGCAAGCACCAGGCAACGGGCGGATTCGGGCATCGTTCCCCTCTTTCCATGTACGATTCGCGCAACCGGCCGACAGTCGAATCGGGAGTTACGATCCGGACGCCATGCACCGAGATTTCTATACCGTTATCCCCGCAGGGGGCGCGGGCACACGCCTGTGGCCGCTTAGCCGCGCCGCACGCCCGAAGTTCTTGCTCCCGCTGATTGGCGACAAGTCGCTGCTGCAGCTTACCGCCGAGCGGGTCGCGCCATTTTCGCCGCCAGATCGCATCTTCACCGTTTCCGGTTCAGCGCACCTGGCTGCAATCGCCCGGCAGCTTCCGGACATTCCCGAATCGAATCTGCTCGTCGAACCGGGAATGCGCGGCACTGGCAATGCCATCGCGCTGGCAGCGCTGCTGATCGCCCAACGCGACCCGCACGCGGTGATGGGAAGCTTCGCCGCGGATCACAAGATCGCGAATACGGACGAGTTCCATCGAGCGCTGGCGACCGCGATCCGTTCGGCAGAAGCCGGATACTTGACCACGATCGGAATCGAGCCGAGTCATCCCGAAACGGGATATGGCTACATCGAGCGCACGGACGACCTGGCCCTGCCGGGCGGGTACTTCGCGCGGCGCTTCGTCGAGAAGCCCGATCTGGAAACCGCGCAACGTTTCCTGGACTCTGGCCGCTATCTATGGAACGCCAGCATGTTCGTCTGGCGAATCGATGTCTTTCTGCGCGAGTTCGAGCGGGCGCAACCAGATCTCCTCCGCGCGCTGCAGCGGATAGCGGCATGCTGGGGAGACCCAGAACGGGCAGACGAGATCGAGCGCGCATGGCTCGACCTGCCAGTGACCACCATCGATCACGGTCTGATGGAGCATGTGGACGAGTTCGTCGTGGTCCCGGTGGACATGGGCTGGTCAGATATTGGCGACTGGAACGGATTCGCCGAATTGCTGGCCACCGACGAGGACGAGAACTGCTTCCACGGGAGTGTCGTCGCGAGCGGCGTCCGGGAGTGTATCGTCTGGTCGCAACGCGACCGGCCGGTGGCGCTCGTGGGGGTAAGCAATCTGGCGGTGATCGATTTGGAAGACACGCTCATGATCGTCGACCGGGCCAGTGCCCAGGATGTGCGTGCGATCGTGTCCAAAATGGAGCGGGAACGTCCCGACCTGACATGACAACGGCGACCACCGATCCCATCCCTGTCGGTATCGACGAAATCGAAGCAGCCCGCGCGCTCCTCTTCGACGGACCGGGCGGCCCGATTGCAACGCGCACGCCGCTCATCCTCTCGGACCCGTTGAGCAACCAGCTGGGATGCCGTGTCTGGCTCAAGTTGGAGAACCTGCAAAAAACGGGGTCGTACAAGATCCGCGGCGCGTACAACAACATCGCCAACCTGACTCCGGAACAAGCAAGCGCAGGCATCGTGACCGCCTCGGCAGGAAATCACGCGCAGGGTGTGGCGCTGGCGGCGGCACTGTTTGGCATCGCCGACCAAACATCGGTTTTTGTGCCTGTCGGCACCCCCAAGGTGAAACAGGACAACACGCGAGCGTATGGCGTCGATGTGCGTGAGGTTGGCGAGAACTTCGACCTGGCGCGCAAGTACGCCTATGAGGAAGCAGCGGAAAGCGGCCGCGTGTTCATCGAGCCGTTCGACGACTGGCGGACGATTGCCGGCCAGGGCACGATTGGTCTGGAGATGCTCGACGATCTCCCGCAGGCACGCGCGATCGTCGCACCGGTTGGCGGAGGCGGCCTCATTGCGGGTATAGCCCTGGCAGTTGCCGGACGACACGCCAACACCACGGTGATCGGCGTCGAGGCCGAAGGCGCGGCCAGCCTGGTTTGGGCACTCGATCACGGCTCGCCAGAAGCGATGCCAACCCCGCCGCGCACGCAGATTGCCGATGGCATCAAGGTCAGCCAGATCGGCGATCGGCCGTTTCTGGTCGCCAGCAGACTGATCGGCCGTGACCATGTCATGACCGTGCCGGATACGGAGATCGTGGCGGCAATAGCCGATCTGATGGTCTATGCCAAGATCATCGCCGAGGGTGCTGGCGCGACCGCGCTTGCGGGACTGCGCGATATTCAGCAAGGCCGTGTGCCCTCGATTCCCCCGTTCGGCAAGGACGCCGACGTGATCGTGCTGGTGTCGGGCGGGAATATCGATCCGAGCTTCTCATGGCGCATTCTTTATGAGCAGTCGGTGCCCAACTTGCTGGTCATTCGCGTGGCGATGCCGGATAGGCCCGGCGAACTGCTCCGCATGCTGTTGCCAATCGCCCACCTGAACGTCAACATCATCGACGTGGACGTCAACCGGCTGGACGCCCGGCCCCGCATGGGCGAGCGGATCGTGGAGCTGTGCGTGGCGATCTCCGCGCAATCTCAGGCGGACAACATGCTCAGCGCGTTGCGATCCAAGGGATACAACGTGCTGGTCAGCCGCTGGCAAGACCCACGCATCGACCGCGGTGGCAATCTCTCCCGCTCGATCTTGACAGCGGATCGCGGATTCGATGCTGCATCCGAGGAGATGACGAATGTCTGAGAAGCAATCCGACGATCGGCGCGAGTTCGACGATCCGATCGCCTACCGCGATCTGAGCGATCAACTGCCCAACGAGGCCCTGCGAGAAGAACTGGAGCGCATGACTCCCGAAGAACGGGAGGCGTACCTGAACTACCTCGAAGAGCTGGCCAAGGAGTATCTGGGCCCCGGTGGTCCCTGACCCGGCCCAGTGTCCAGCGACAACGCACTGGACACTCGACCCTGGACGCTGGACGACCGCCTAATACGCGTCCTGCTTGTTCGGATCGATCCCCAGCTGGGCCATCTCGGCGGCAATCCCGTTGAGGATGAATCCGGCATCGGAGCCAACGGTCAGGAACTGGAATCCACGCGCGGCCAGCGCGAGCGCTTCGGTGGGACCGGATGTCGCATAGCCGGCGAACTTGCCGGTGTTCTTGCAGGCCTGCAGCGTTCTCTCCACCGCTTCCGCATGCACCTCACTGGCGAACCGATCACGCGGGTGGATGCCGTATGAGAGCGCCAGATCGGACGGCCCGATCCAGCAACCATCGACACCTGGCGTCGAGAGAATTGCCTCGGCGTTTTCTACCGCGGTCTTGGTCTCGATCTGCACCGCCAGAAAAACCTCGCGGTCGATTTCATCGGTGTAGTTGGCGCCGTATCGCGCCGCTCGCCCCCAGCCCCAGGAGCGCGTGCCGATCGGCGGAAAGCGGCAGGCATCCGCGGCCCTTTTGGCATCGGCGGCGCTGTTCACCATGGGAACCACGATGCCGACACACCCTTCGTCCAGGAAGCGGCCGATCCAGGTGAAATCGTTGACTGGAACGCGGGCAACCGCATCGGCCGGGTAACCGCCGATCGCCAGAAGGCAATCGATCACGCGGTCCATCCCGAACGAACCATGTTGCCCGTCGAGAAAGACGAAATCGATCCCCGAGGCGGCCAGCGTCTCGGTGGCAATTGGCGATCCGATGCCGGACGCGAATCCATAAACGGGCTTGCCGGCCTTGATCTTCGCGAGTGTCCTGTTCTTCATGTTCCCTCCCTTGGCTCAGGCCGCGGTGGCCCAAAGCGATTCAGAACGTCCGAGGCGCCGTGCGTCGGACAGCAGTTGCTTCTCGCGGACGTCGTCGCTATCGCCTATACCCCGATTGCTGAACGATTGCATGCTGCAAGCTGCCGTTGCTTCAGACGTGCCAACCGCATGGAACAGCGCCGCTATCAGATTGCGCAACAGGTCCGGGTCGAGCGTCGGCATCGAGGAGTTTCGTCCGTTCTGGTAAGACGTCTGATGAACGACTGGCCGATTGTAGATGGTTCTCGCATCCACCGCTGGCGGCTATCCGATCACGCGCTCACGATGAAGAACGTGGAGTCCCGCGCGTGCTAACTCGCGAGCGCATAGATCGACTCGGCCAGTCCAAAGCGCTTCGCCTCGGACACCAACGCGTTCCAGGTGGTGTCGTCGACCATGCACCCTTCGGCTTCACGCCGTGCCTGCTCGCGCACCTCGAGATCGCCGGGCATCAGGACCTCTGAAAAACCTTCCGCCGGCGTGGCGCCGCGCACGCGCTCGGCTTCTTCGGTCACGACGTCACGGAAGAGGTCGAGCGGACCGAAGCGCGCGGGATCGATGGCGATGACGACGGGACCGTTGCCTCCTCGATGCGTTTTCAACCGGTCCTGAGTCATCCCCGCCAGGCCACGGCCGAGCAGCTGCGCCAGGATGCTGAATCCGGAGCCCTTGTGACCGCCGAACGCCATCAGCGCGCCTCCGTCGTAGAAGTCATTCGGATCGAGCGAAGGCGCGCCATCTTTGTTGACGATCACACCTGGAGGAACAGGGACACCCTTGTTGCGCGCCACCCGCACCTTGCCTTCGGCGATTTGGGCGGTGGCAATGTCGAGCGCGAACGGCTGATCCTCGTCAGTTCCTGGAACAGCCCAGGCGATCGGGTTGGTGCCCATCACACGGGTGCGCGCGCCATAGGGCGCAACTGCTGGTCCCGCGTTCGCCATCGCGATACCGATCATCCCGTCTCGGGCAATGGTTTCCACATAGGGCGCGACCCGCCCGACATGGAAACAGCGATCGACCGTTCCGATGGCAATTCCGTACTCCCGTGCCAGGCGTATCGTCTCGTTCACCGCGAGGTGAAACGCGGGCTGTCCCCATCCCCATTTGCCATCGACCTTGAGGGTCGCCCCATCGATGGAGACCACTTCCGCCTCGGCCTTCGGGTCGAGCGCGCCGCTTTCGACGACTTCGATGTACTGGAGGATACGAATGACGCCATGGGAATCGTGGCCGGTCAGGTTGGCGGCCACAAGCGAGTTCGCAATGAACGCCGATGTCTCGGCCGGTGTGCCGACTGCCTCGAACAAGCCGGTCATCAGCCCGCGAAGCTGGTCGGCGCTGCAAATTGGCATGGAACAATCGACTCCGATCGTGCTTTTCGCCCTACTCCGTTGTTGCCGGATTGTAGAGGTCCGCACGAACGATCGCCGCCAGGCATCGAGGGAACCGGTGAGCGGTGTCGCTTGCTATCAGTGACAGAGGACTGGGCGTCTACCCCTCGTACCCGCGCACCACACCCTGGAGCAACTGGCCCGACTCGGCCATGACATAGCGGAGACCGTCCAGATAGAGCAGAACATCCAGCAGCTCCTGTCCCTGGAAATGCTCGACCGCATCGGCAAGCTCGCCGCATTCACGCAGCGCGGCGACCAGGTTCTGCCGAGCCTGAGCGCCGCGTTGGAATTCGTTCCGATCGAGATCGCTCACAGGGCCATCTCCGTCGCGAGTGGTGGACGGGTCCAGTTCGCGCCGAATTGATTGGCAAGCACGGCTTCGATCGCCATACCGATCTGGCAGAGACGCGCTTCGTCATACGGGCGTCCCGCGATCTGCAGGCCGACCGGCAAGCCATTCCCATCGAACCCGCACGGAATCGAGAGCACCGGCTGTCCGGTGATATTGAAGGGCATCGTCATGCGCGTGTACGCCAGGGTGACATGCTCGCGCGCCGTTCCGGGATAGTCGGCAAAGAGGTCGTCGGCTGGCAATGCCGTGGCAGGTGTCGCAGGAGAAACCAGCACGTCGACTCCGTGATCGAGATAGACCTGCTCGATACTGGCGCGCACCACCGTGCGCGCTTGTTGCGCGCGCACCAATGCGCCAGCCGGAATCAGCGACGACGCCTTCACGCGCTCCATGAGCGTCGGACCATAGCTACCCGGGTTCTTCTTGACCCCTTCGCGGTGCACAACCTCGGTCTCGACCCGGTTGATGATGAACCCGGCGGCCCGCGCCGCGCGGGCATCGTCCCACGGCGCATCGACCACCTGAGCGCCGCCAGCCGCAAGCAAGCCGATGGCCTGCCGTACTGCCTCGTAGACACCCGGTTGCAGTTGCTCGAAGAAATGCGGATGCGACACGCCGACGCGTATCTCGGAAAGCGCCAATGGCATGAGCGGCGCCGATTGCTCGATGCCGGCCAGCGCGCAGTACATCGTGTAGGCGTCTTCGGTTGTTCTGGTCAGCGGCCCGACCGTATCCAGGGCCCAGGAAAGCGGAAAGACGCCCCTGGTGCTGAGAACGCCATAGGTCGGCTTCAGACCGACCGCGCCACAAACCGAAGCGGGAATACGGATGCTCCCGCCGGTGTCGGAACCCATCGCAGCCGTGGCCGATCCCACCGAAACCGCTGCCGCCGATCCGCCAGACGATCCCCCCGGAATGCGGGTTGGGTCCCATGGGTTGCGCGCCGGAGGGCTGACGACCCCAGCCGCGAATTCCTGCGTGACCGTCTTGCCGATGACGATGCCGCCGGCGCGCCGCAGCATCTCGACCGAGGCCGAATCCTCTGTGGCGGCTTTGACGCGGGCGCGTGACTTCGAGTTGCACTTGGTTGGCAACCCAGCCACGTCGAAAATGTCCTTGATGGCCAGGGGAATGCCATGGAGCGGACCTGCGAACACCCCGCCACGGGCCGAAGCATCTTGCCGCTCCGCGATGGAGCGCGCCGTATCGCCGGTAAGCGTCACATAGGCGTGCAACAACGGTTCGGTGCGCTCAGCGCGGGTGAGATTGGCTTCGACCAGTTCCGCCGCTGTGAGGGCGCCGCTGCGAAGCGCGGACTGCGCCTGCGCGATCGTGAGATCGGCAGGGTCGCCATCGAGCCAGGTCATGAACGAACCTCGTTTACGCGCGGCCATGCCGGGTCATAGATCGAAGCGGGGACGACGCCATCGAGATCGAGCGCGTCGATATCGGCGATGAAGCCGATCAGCTCGTCGACGCTTCGCTCGAGCGATTCTTCCTCGGGCAGAATCTCCACTCCGAAGATCGCCGCGTACCCGACCAGGGTCGGCCGTTTCGATTCGCTGTGTTCCATTCGATCCCCCATGCACGTTGTCGAGACGCGATATTGTCGCATTCGTCCAAGATCTGTCGCGACAAGTCGCTTGTCAGCACTGATGACAACGGTCAAACCAAGGTTCTTGTCAATCTGTCCAAATGCGAGCTGCCGCCTATGTACCGAGCGCACAGACAACACGTGAATGGGCCTTCGTTCGAAAAAGCCGTCCGAATCACATTCACGGCCACCATCGACATCACTCCCGGGTTCCGGGCTATCAAGAGCGGGTTTGGCCGGTGTATTCCGCCAATGCGAGCAGTTTTTCCAACCTCATCCGAGCGCCATTCGGCACGAGTGCGATTTTCGATCCTTGAAAACTATTGACAGTGCGCAAATGCGCCCATATGATCGAACTACAACAGTATCCGAGCGCTCGGAAAATTCAACGGTGTCGTGATCTGTTTCGCTGGTGAGCAGATCGGCTTTGGGCTAGATGCCCAAATTCACGAATGGAGCGAACGGCATGAGTTCATCCCAGAAAGAAAGTGATCTAGCTGGCCTACCCCATCGTCTCTCCCTCCACCGTAGGCGTCTCTTGCAGATGGCCGCGGCATCCGGACTCGCAGTAGCCGGTTCCGGACTCCTCTCCATCGAGCACTCATCCGCCCAGGACGCGGCGGCCGGCGGTGAGATCATCGTCGGGCTCAACCTCGAACCCGACAACCTCGATCCTGCCGTAACCCCGTTTGCAGTTTCCCACTGGGTCATGATGAACATCTATGACACGCTCGTCTGGCGTGGCGTCGATGGTCAGTTCTATCCCGGCCTCGCGGAATCCTGGGAGGCTTCGGAGGATGGCACCGTCTACACCTTCAAGCTCAAAGAGGGTGTGATGTTCCATGACGGCACTCCGTTCAATGCCGAGGCCGTGAAGTTCTCGCTCGATCATGTCGTTGACCCGGAGACCCACTCTGGATTCGCGTCGAGTCTGCTCGGTCCCTATGACCGCACCGAAGTGATCGACGATCTGACCGCGGAGGTCCATTTCACGGCTCCGTATGCTCCCTTGCTCGACAGTCTCAGCCAGGCGTTCCTGGGGATCGTCTCACCGACTGCCGTGCAGGCGGATCGAGAAGCCTTCCTGCGGAACCCGGTCGGGACTGGATTCATGAAGTTCAGCGAGTGGGCCCAGCAGGATCACATCACGCTGACCCGCAACGAGGACTACAACTGGGGTTCGCCCTTGTTCGAGCACACTGGACCGGCTCATCTCGAGAAGGTGACCTTCAGGTTCTACCAGGACAGCCCGACCCGACTTGCGGCGCTCGAGGCTGGGGATGTCAACCTGATCCAGTCTCCGCTCTACAACGAGATGCAGCGGTTGGCCGACAGTGACGAGCTGGATGTCAACCAGGTGATGAACCCCGGTCTTCCGGTGGTGCTGTTCCTCAATACAGCGCTCGCACCGACAGACGACCTGGCGGTTCGGAAAGCAATCAATCTCGCGCTCGACCGGGAGTTGATTGTCATGACGGGCATGTTTGGCGTAACGGAGCCGGCTTACGGTCCCCTCTGGAAATCGACTCCGTACTACTCAGCGGCCGTCGAGTCGCTCTATCCGTTCGACCCTGAGCTCGCCAAGCAGACGCTCGAAGACGCTGGTTGGATCGAGGGCGGCGACGGCATCCGCGAGAAGGATGGCCAACGCCTGAGCTTCTCCCTCACGGCGACGGACTTCACCTCACCGTTCGATGAACTCTCACAGTCGCTTTGGAAAGATGTTGGGATCGAAGTCGATCTTCAGCAAATGGATGTCGCAGCTTCGTATGAGGCCATCACGAACGGCACGGTCAATTCAGCCCCTCAGGCCTGGGTGAGCAGTGATCCGGTCGTTCTCACGAATCTGTTCCATAGCAGCAACATCGACGGGGGCTTTGCCTGGAGCAAGTTCTCCGATCCGCACCTCGACGAGCTCCTCGAGGCCGGCGAGCGGACGATCGACGACGAAGAGCGCGGCGCGATCTACGCCGAGATTCAGCAGATCGTCATGGACAATGCACTGCTTGTTCCGTACTACGGCAATCCTGAAGCGTCGACCGCGTTCGAGTCGAGCTATCAGGGCATCAAGCAGGACTTCCGCAACTATCTCTGGCTCTATGACACGTCTCTAGCCTCGTCGAACTAACCACGCTCAGGGCACCATTGTGGCAACTCGTTTTGCTCTCCAGCGTATCGCCACGATGGTGCCCGTGCTGTTCATCGTCTCTGTAGCCGTCTTCATGATGGTTCACCTGACCCCTGGCGACCCCGTCCAAATGATGATGGGCCGCTCGGGCGCCTCTGCTGAGGAGATGGATCAGGTACGAGAACAGCTTGGGCTGAACGACCCGCTGCCAGTCCAATATGTGCACTTCCTGAGTGATCTCGCGACGGGACAGGCACGCTCGATCCGCACACAGCAACCCGTCGTGCAGGAGTTCCTCGATCTCTTCCCCAATACGCTCGAACTCGCGATCGTGGCGCTCGTCGTTGCGACCGTCGTCGGATTCATCCTCGGAATCCTCTCGGCAACGCATCAGAACACCTGGCTCGACAGTTTGGCAATGGGAATCAGCCTGTTGGGAATCTCCGTGCCCAACTTTTGGCTCGCCCTGGTACTGGTTTATGTCTTCGCCATTTCGCTCGATTGGCTCCCGGCGACGGGATCAAAGGGTCTCGAGTCACTCATTCTTCCAGCGGCCGTATTGGCGGTCGAACAAGTCGCGCTCATCGCTCGACTCGTGCGAGCGAACATGCTCGATGCGATACAAGACGAATATGTGCGGACCGCCCGCGCGAAAGGCCTCAGCGAACGCGCCGTCCTGATCGGCCATGCGCTCCGAAATGCACTTCTGCCCACAATCACGTTGCTCGGACTGAACTTCGGCTATCTGCTCGGCGGCGCAGTCGTCGTCGAAACCGTCTTCGCACGCCCAGGCATTGGACGCCTCATCGTCGAAGGAATTCTCAGCAAGGATTTTCCTCTTGTTCAGGGGGCCATCCTCTTGACGGCAGTGGTCTACCTTCTCGTCAACTTGATCACGGACATTTCGTACGGATTCCTCGATCCAAGAGTTCGCTACTAATCGGGACGCCATCTTTCACGTGAGCAACGCACGAACTGAACCGGCCACCACTGTTACATCGAGTGTGTCTTCTGGTCCCGCTGATGAACGTTCCTCGACACTCTCCGACACCAAGGGTGATCCAGGTCGCAGAGCAATCGGTCGCCTGATTCGCCACAGGAGCGCGCTTGTCGGACTCGGGATCATGCTGATCCTGGCCCTGACCGCGCTGTTCGCGCCAATCATTGCGCCATACGACCCAGTGGCGATCTCGCGCGATGTTCTGCAGCCTCCGTCCAGAAGCCACCTCATGGGAACCGACAATCTCGGTCGTGACATCTTCAGCCGGGTGGTCTATGGGTCACGCGTCTCGTTGCAAATGGGGTTCGTTGCGGTGGCAATCGCCGCCACACTCGGAACCCTGATTGGCATGCTTGCCGGGACCTATGGCGGCGCAGTCGACAGCGTGCTCATGCGAATGATCGATGCCCTGATGGCTCTGCCCGGCATTCTGTTGGCTCTCACGGTTGCCGCGATGCTCGGTCCCGGACTGAGAAATGCCATGATCGCCGTCGGCGTCGCATGGATCCCAAGTTTCGCTCGCATCGTTCGGGCGACGGTTCTTCAGATACGTGAGATGCCGTACATCGAAGCGGCGCGCTGTTTGGGCTGCGGCGACCTGCGGCTCATCGTTCGGCACGTGCTGCCAAACTCGCTCACTCCGGTGCTCGTGCTTGCAAGCCTGGGAGTCGCCAGCGCGATTCTGGTCGGAGCGGCGTTGAGCTTCCTGGGAGTTGGAGCGCAACCTCCCACCGCCGAATGGGGAATCATGCTCAGCGACGGGCGGCAGTTCATGCGCAGCGCATGGTGGATCATGGCGTTTCCCGGAATGGCAATCATGATAACGGTGCTCGCAGCCAATCTGGTTGGCGACGGGCTGCGAGACGCGTTGAATCCCAGAATTCGTCTATAGGAGCCCGGCCATGCCCGTGCACAAGGAGATCGGATGAAAGCTCGAATTCGCGGTACCGAGATCTGGTTCGATGTCGATGGCGCCGCGTTTGTTCCCGATGGCCCCCGAATGAAGGAAAAGCCGACGGCGTTCGTTCTTCACGGTGGCCCTGGAGGAGATCACTCGTACTACAAGCCTGCGCTAACACCGCTGACGGACACAATGCAGCTGGTCTATATCGATCACCGCGGGCAGGGACGATCGGGACGTGGACCTCGCTCGACCTATACCCTCGAAAATAATGTCGAAGATCTCGAAGCTCTTCGGGATTACCTGGGACTCGAAAAGATCGTCGTCATCGGCGCGTCCTACGGCGGCATGGTCGCGCTTTCCTATGCGGTTCGCTACCCTGAGCGTCTCTCGCACTTGATTGCGCTCGTCACGACCGCCCATTCGGGATTCCTTCAACGGGCAAAGGAACTTCTGGCCGTTCACGGTACCGCCGAACAGCGCGAGGTCTGCGAGGCGCTCTGGAGTGGAAGCTTCCAGAGCGAGGCCGAGCTTCGCCGCTATTTCGAGATCATGGAACCGCTCTATTCCCGAACGTTCGATCCCGGTCAGCCAATGCACGGCGTCAGCCGAGGCATCTTCTCGGTGGATGCGATCAACGAGGGGTTTGGTGGATTCTTGCGCGACTACGATGTCTCGGGAGAACTCCACCGGATTACGGCGCCGACCCTCGTGGTGGGCGCGCGGCACGACTGGATTTGCGCTCCTGAGTTCTCAGTCGAAATCGCCGAAAAGATTCCCAATGCCGACCTGCGCATCTTCGAAGAGAGCGGGCATTCGGTGATCTATGACGAGAATGAGGCATTGCTCAATCTCATCCGCGGATTCATGGTCTACAACAACTGAAGCCAGGTTCCGGGGTCGTGCTCGTGACGCGAGGCACGACCCCGGATACCAGAGTCACGGGGTTGCTGTGGTGGCAAATGCGACCAGCAAATCGACCGTCCAGTTGATGTCGCGCTCATCGACCGTCTCGACCGGTGAATGCGTGTAGCGCGTGGGATAGGCAATCAATGCCGACTCGACCCCACGCTTGATCATTGCCGCGCCGTCGCTGCCGTATTGCTGGTAGATAGCGCGCTGCATGGGAATGTCATGTTCCCGTCCGATCCTGAGCAATCGGTCGGACAGCTTGCGCGAGTAGTGGACGGTCGAATCCTGATAGACCACTACGGGTCCGCCTCCCAGTCGGCTGGGAAAGTCCTGCCGATCTGGCCCGGGAATGTCCCCGACCAGACCAACGTCGAGATTGAGGCAAAGATCGACATCGATCGTATCGGCCACGCTCTGCGCGCCAATCAGGCCGTTCTCCTCCTGGACGGTCGAGGCGAGCACCACCTCGTAGGCGAGATCGTTGCGTTTGGCCAACTCTTCGCCGGCAATGGTCGCAATGGCGAGCGCAGCACGGTCGTCCATCGCTTTTCCCGTGATGCGAGATGCACCGTAGCGCTCGACCCTGGGATTCCAGATCACCCGGCATCCAGGAAAGATGCCAAGCGCTTCGGCCTCGGCGCGTGAGCTCACCCCCAGGTCGACGAACCAGTCCTTCCATTGCCAGCGCTCACTTCCAGGGCCTTCACGATTGGTGAGGACATGCCCGCTGACGGTCGAGAAGAAACCCGGCACTGTCCCATTCTCTGTCAGCACCAGCGCGGTTTGGTTGAGCGGCATGATCCACCTTGGTGGAAACCCGCGAGTGTCGTTGTAGTAGGAACCGAGATGCACAAAGCCATCGTCCGACACGCTGCGGACCATGAAGCAGATCTCATCGGCATGACCCATGATCAGCAAGCGCTTGCCCGAACCGCCGATCGTCGCAATCACATTGTCGACACGCGTGCGTTGCACATCGGCGAACCTCGACCATCGATCGGCGATCCAGTCTTGCACCGCGTCTTCGTGCCCGGTTGGTCCGGGAAGCTCGCTGAGCTCCTTGACAGCCTGAAACAACTCGGGACGGAGGTTCGACATTCGATGCGGTCTCCTTGCGGTGATGCGCGACGCTTCACAAAGGCTGACTGGCGCGCAGGCGTATACTTTTCGGACTGAAAGTATCGCCGTTTTTCGGCGACGAACCGCGCATCCATCCGGGAGCTGCGCGGCAATGACGGAAGGGACCATCCTCACCCATGGCGGACGTATCGGCGGCAACGCACGAGTTCGATCTTGTCCTGCTCGGCGGCGGCACGGGCGGCTATGTGGCCGCGATCCGCGCCACCCAGCTCGGCCTCAAGGTCGGCGTGGTCGAAGAACTGATTCTCGGAGGGACCTGCCTGCATCGTGGCTGCATCCCCACCAAGGCCTTCCTGAAATCGGCCGATGTCTTCGATCAGGTGAAAAGCGCTGCGGAGTTCGGCGTGCATGTCAAGGGCGACATCGAGTTCGACTATGACGGCGCGCTCAACCGCTCGCTCAAGGTCGTCGAGGGCCAGTACAAGGGTCTGCAGTATCTCTTCGACAAAAAGTACAAGATCCCGGTCTTCCTGGGCCGCGGCGAGCTGATCGACGATCACACCGTCGGTGTGACCCCCAAGGACGGTAGCGCGCCCTTCAGCATCAAGGGCAAGTACATCATCATCAACACCGGTTCGCGCCCGCGCCCGATCGACGGCGTGCCATACGACGGCAAGCAGGTCATAAACTCGGACCATGCGGTCGTGCTGGAGAAACTGCCGAAGAGCTTCATCATCCGCGGAGGCGGCGCTACCGGCGTCGAGTGGGCCTCGGTCTATCACCGCTACGGCACCCCGACCACGCTGGTCGGCAATGTCGTGCCGATGGAGGACAAGGAAATCTCCGACCAACTGGCGCGCTCGTTCCAGCGCCAGAAGCTGCCGGTGATCCAGGGCGCTCGGCCAACCGCGAATGACATCGAACTCGGCAAGAACGGCATCAAGATGCGCGTGACCGATGCCAAGGGCAAGGAAAGCGTGGTCGAGGGAGAGACCCTGCTGGTGGCCATCGGCCGCCAGGGGAATATCGAGAACATTGGCCTCGAGAAACTTGGCATCGAGACCAAGGGGTCGTACATCCCGGTCAACGACATGCAGCAGACCAAAATTCCGCATATCTACGCCATCGGCGATGTCAACGGAAAGCAGCTGCTGGCCCACACCGCGATGCACCATGGCATCATCGCCGTCGAGCACATCATGGGGCTCAACCCCTTCCCGCTGAACGAAGAGATGAACTCCCCATCGTGCACCTATTGCGAGCCGGAAATCGGCAGCGTCGGCCTTTCGGAGCAGGTTGCCAAAGATCGCGGATACAACGTGAAGGTCGGCAAGTTCCCGATGAAGCCGAACGCGAAAGCGGTCATCGAGGGACATACCGACGGTTTCGCGAAGATCGTTGCCGATGCCGACACCAAGGATTTGCTCGGACTGCACATCATCGGTCCGCATTCCACCGAGATGATTGCCGAGGGCGGTGTTGCCCGGTTGCTGGAAAGCACTCCGGAGGAGCTGGCGATCGCGGTGCATCCGCACCCGACCATCTCTGAGGTCATCGGCGAAGCCGCGCACGACTGGCTCGGTCACGCGATCCATATCTAGACCGAGATCTCGATCTCGAATCGCGTGCAACGGGGTGGCCGTCGAGCCACCCCGTTCCTGTACTGTGTCAGTAATTGTCACCGTTTTGGTACCCTACTCCGGTTGATCGACCGATCGCAGTACGAAAACGAGGAAGGAAACCCAACAGATGAAGTTGCTCCAGTTCCAGGGTGGCGACGGGCTAGCGCTCGGTGTGAAGACCGACAGTGGCGTCGTCGACGTGGCCGCCGCGGCGGACGCGCTTGGACTCGATGCGCCCAGCTCGCTGATCGAAGTCATCGAGGTCGGCGCGCCGGCCATCGACGCGCTGCAGGGCGTGGTGGACGCGGTTGCCGCATCCGACTCCGCCGCCGAATGGACGCTCGATGAGATGGGCATGCAATACGGCCCCGCCGTCGCCGATCCGGGCAAAATCATCTGCGTGGGTCTGAACTACCGCCGCCACGCTGCAGAGACCGGCATGGCAGTACCCGAAACCCCCGTGCTTTTTTCGAAGTTCCTGAACACCATCGCGTCCTACGGCGATAGCGTTTCATTGCCGCCGATTGCGAAGGAATACGACTACGAGGTCGAGCTTGGCGTCGTCATCGGCAAACCGGCTCGCAATGTCAACGAAGACGAAGCGCTCGACTACGTGCTCGGGTACGTCACATCGAACGACGTCAGCGTGCGCGATCTGCAAACCCGCACCAGCCAATGGTTGCTCGGCAAGACGCTCGACAACTTCCTGCCGGTCGGGCCCTATCTGGTCACTGCCGACGAAGTTGGCGATCCTCAGCTCCTGTCCATCAAGACCTGGGTCAATGGCGAGATCCGCCAGGACTCGAACACGGGCGACATGATCTTCACCGTCGCGCAGATCGTCTCCTACATCTCGCGCTATTTCACGCTGGAGCCTGGGGATCTGATCGTCACCGGCACACCTGAAGGAGTGGCGATGGGACGCGAAGACAAGCCGTGGCTGAAACCGGGCGACGAAGTCGTGGTCGAGGTCGAGAAACTGGGCACGCTGAAGAACGTCATGGTTGCCTGAGCCTGGCAGTCCCGCGAACAACCCGAGACTGACCAGAAGTCCCCGCATATGCGCGCGAGATTCGGCGAGGTGGTCCAACCGCCTCGCCGAACATCATTCATGTGCGGGGTTAGGGTACGTAAGGAGAGCCGGATGAAACGATGGGTTTACAGCGTGTGCTTTGTATTGGCGGCGGTGTTCGCGCTGGCGGTGCCTGCGGTGTCTCGCGCGAACTATGCGCCCGGCTGCGAAGGACTTGCGGAGTTTCGAGAAGCGATCATGCCAATAGGTGAGCGGTGGGCAGAGGCACAGGCGGCGATAGGCATCGGTGGCCCTGACTGGTCACCTGCCACGTTGTCGAGTGACGATTGGGTCGCTGCATGTCCAGACGATCTCTGTACGGCCGGGGGCATGAGGACAACCTACGAAACGAATGAGACGAGCGCACGGAATGGCGCGTCGCTGACGAGCTGATATGCTCCCGTGGCTGCTGGAACAACCGCCGATTCATAGCATTGCAGCGTGAGTCGCTCGCCATCGACCGCGATCGTCGCGTTCCCTTCGATCGCTGTCACCACCTCGAACGACCGTAGCCCGGTGTCGCGTTCGATACCGGCGCCGTCTGAGACGACCAGGTCGAGCTGAAAGTAGGCGCAACCGAGCACGCGGCGCGAGCCATTCTGCACGCGATCGACCCTGGGCGCGAATCGAGGCCGCAATGCCGGTTTGGATGACTTGACCGATTGCTCGATGTGTAGCGCGCGACCGGCACTCGCGGGACGTCCCCAATCCGAGACGCGATACGTCAGATCAGAGCTTTGCTGCACCTCATAGATGAAGACCCCGGGACCAAGCGCGTGAATCAACCCGGCCTCGACCAGGAGCGCATCTCCGGGATGAACCTTGTGCCGTTCCAGCATTGGCTCGAGCGAGCCATCGCGAATGGCAGAGGCCACCTCGGGAGGAGTGTGCTCCGGTCGAACACCTGCAATCAATTCTGCGCCCGGGGTAGCTTCCAGCACGTACCAGGCCTCGGTCTTGCCTCGGAACCCCTCGCCTTCGATCTCGCGAGCCAATGCATCGTCAGGATGCACTTGAATCGAGAGCCAGTCCGCCGGGTCGAGCAGCTTGATGAGGAGCGGGAAAACCGCTCCTTCGGCAGCGAAGACGGGCGCGCCCAGGAGCTCCACCGGAGCATCGGCGACCAGCTGCGCCAGCGTCCGCCCATCGTACGGCCCACCCAGAATGCGATTCTGATCGCAAACGATCCAGGCCTCGCCATACGGCGGATCGTGGGCCCCCAGACGGCAACCGCCCCAGACGCGTTCTTTCAGCTCAGTCTCGATACGGAAAGGAGCGATGTTCGTCATCGATCACGCAGATCCAGACGATGAAGATCGTCTTCGATCCGAGGCGCGGCTGGAGCCGGCCGCCGGTTGGCTCCCACCGCCGCCGGCGACGTGAAGTGCCACCAGTAGAGGAAGCAGATCGCCACAATCGCTCCGATGGTGTCAGAGATCAGGTCATAGGTCGTATCGACTCGCCCGTTGTGGCGCCCGGTGTCCAGCAAGTGATCGCCGATGTATTCATAGATTTCCCACGCCATTCCGGCGCCGATCGCGAGTGCCGCCGCGACGAGCAGAAGCTTCACCGGCGGCCAATCGATCGTTCCGCGGCGGGACATGTTGATGAGCAGATCGCCCATAGCCGAGGCAACTGCGGCGCAACCGAAAAAGTGGGTGAACTTGTCGTACGAGATGAAGCGGTCGTACATGTGCGCGGCGGTGCCCAACGTATCGGCGTAAGTCGTGACGATCACGATGGAATGCGTGAGCACCGAAAAACCGCCTTCTTCCGAAAAATGCACGCTGAAAACGATGACGATGAGGATCGTCAACGCAATCTGGGCCACCATGTATCCCCAATAGCGCGTGAAACCTGGGTCAACCACCTGCCGAACGATGAGGTAGGTCAGCAGAGCCCCAAGTGAATAGACCGTGGCGCGCAGTCGGGGAACATCGGCAATCTCGCGGGCAGCGGCGTTGAGTTCCGCGCCAATACGGGACGGCGCCAGTGTCGAAAGCGAGAAGTAGTACGGTCCACCAAGTTTGCGATCGACCCACTGTATGACAAGGAACGGTCCCAGCGCGATCGTGATACCCACGAACCAATCGACCACATAGCTCTGTCCGGTCGCCATGACCGCCAGGATCATTGCAACCGTCGGACCAATCAACCAGATCCAGCGCAAGCGACTCTGTGTGCCGACAAAGAGGGCCGCCCCGCTGAGAGCGACCCAACCAACATGGAGGCTCACTGTCGACACGAGCAGCATGCGACCGCCGTCGGTGCTGCCAGAGCGAGAGAGGGTATCCACCAACCCGCTTCCTGGCATATGCCCGGGAGCAACGATCGGATGCAATGCGAACACGCAGAAACCAAGGAACCCGGAGATCGCCAGCGCGCTGCGGAACTGGCGAAACAGACCATCCTGCGTCAGATAGAGCCATCCGAAGGTTCCCGCCAACAGAGGAAGGAAGAGCCATGAGCTGATTGCGTTGGCGATCGGCAGCAGCCGATCATGCGCGAGCAACCAGCGCTGCAGACCGGCCTCGGGATCGATATGGAGGTTGCGTTCGAAGTCGATGATGGCCTGAGTATTGACCAGCGAGTCATGCCAACCGGGGCGCAACAGATTGAGGCCGACAGCATAGAGCAAGAGAAGCCCAGCCAGAACCGAGCCTTCACGCAGCGCTCTCGGTCCGGATTCCGGCTGGACGATGCGGCCACGATAGCGATAGGCCACGAGCGCGGCGAGCGTGACTCCCACAGCTGCTGCGCTCGTGGTGTCGACACCGCCAAACGCGATTGCGCTGAAGACCAGGAAAACGGCGCTCGGCCAGTCAGCCGCTCGGGTTGCAGCGATCGCGACGCTGCTCAGGACGGCAATCGTCAGCAGCCATTCGAAGCTGGACGTTGGGGTGTGTGGAGTTCGACCGAAGATCTCCATGACGGTCCCTGAGCTGCCAGCGCGGACGAGAAGACCTGTCGATCATATACCAAAATCGCTCGATCGCGAATCACTCGAAAGGGGCATCCGATCTTCTCGGATGCCCCTGCGACCGTGAACTATTGCGTGACCGGCTGCTGTTCCAGCCTGGCGACCGGACGGCTCCCGGGTGTGTTCGGCCGTTCTGCTGGCGGCTCGAACGAACGGAGACGCAACGAGTTCGTCACCACAGACACACTGGAAATCGCCATGGCGCCGGCAGCCAGCGCCGGGTTGAGCAGGTGCCCGGTGAACGGGTAGAGCACGCCCATCGCCACTGGAATCAGAAGCACGTTGTAGCCAAACGCCCAGAAGAGATTCTGGCGGATGATCCGCATCGTGCGGCGCGAGAGCGCAACCGCGGTGGAAACACCGTGGAGGTCGCCGCCGATGAGCGTCACGTCGCTGGCTTCCATGGCGATGTCCGCGCCGGTACCAATCGCAATGCCCAGATTCGCTTGCGCAAGTGCTGGCGCGTCATTGATGCCATCGCCGACCATGGCAACGGTCTTGCCATCGGCTTGCAAGGTCGACACGCGTTCGGCTTTCTGGTCCGGACGCGTCTCGGCCAGGATTCGCTCCGGTGGGATGCCAACTTCGGCGCCGATGGCTTCCGCGGTCGCGCGGCTGTCGCCAGTAACCATCCAGACTTCGAGTCCCAGCGTCTCCATTTGCCGAATCGCATCGCGAGATTCGGACTTGACCGTATCGGCCACACCAAGAAGCCCGGCCAATTGGCCATCGACAGCCAGATACATGGCGGTCTTGCCTCCAGACGACAAGCGCGCGTGCTCGTCGCGCAGTGGCGCTGTCTCGATACCCTCGCGAGACATGAGCGCGTCGTTGCCGAGCAAGACGCGCTTGCCATCGATACGAGCTTCGACACCATGACCGGAGATCGCCTGGAACGCCTCGACGTTCGACAGCACGACGCCCTCCGCGCGGGCAGACCCGACGATCGCTTGCGCGATAGGATGCTCGGACCCGACCTCGGCAGATGCCGCCAACCGCAATGCCTCACCCTTGTCGAATCCATCCACGACGATTACGTCGGTGAGCGACGGCTTGCCTCGGGTGATCGTACCGGTCTTGTCCAGCAGAACCGTGTCGACCGAGTGGGCCTGCTCCAACGCCTCGGCGTTCTTGATGAGCACGCCAAGTTGCGCCGCCCGGCCGGTACCGACCATGATCGCGGTCGGAGTGGCCAGACCCATGGCGCATGGGCACGCAATGATGAGCACGGAAATGGCTGAAACCAGCGCGAAGGTCGACTTCGGTTCAGGTCCGACGACATACCAGATCGCGAACGTCAGCGCAGCGAGCGCGAGCACGACCGGGACGAAATAGGCCGAGATCTGATCGGCCAACCGCTGAATCGGCGCCTTCGAACCCTGGGCGTCGCTGACGAGCTTGACGATCTGCGCGAGCGCGGTGTCCTTGCCGACGTTGGTCGCGCGGAAGACGAATGAGCCTGTGGTGTTCGACGTCGCGCCGATGACCTGGTCGCCGATCCCCTTCTCGATGGGGATGCTCTCTCCTGTGAGCATGCTTTCATCGACCGCGGAAGCGCCTTCGACGATCACCCCATCCGTGGGAACCCGCTCTCCCGGGCGGACGCGGATGAGATCGCCCTTCTGCAGTTCTTCGACCGGGATCTCCACCTCTTCGCCATTGCGCAGCACATGTGCGGTTTTGGGAGCGAGTCCCATGAGCGATTTGATGGCGGCGCCGGTTTGCAATCGTGCGCGGGCTTCCAACCAGCGGCCGAGCAGGACCAGGCCAATGATGACGGTGGCGGTCTCGTAGTAGACCTCCGGCATCTCCATGTGATCGCGCATGAGCCGTTCGGGCCAGAAAGTAGCAACGACAGAATAGAAATAGGCAGCCGAGGTGCCGATGGCAACCAGGGTGGACATGTTGGCCGAGCCATGCCGGGCAGCCGCGAAGGCAGTCTTGTAGAACTGCCAGCCTGCCCAAATCTGGACCGGCGTGGCGAGCACGAACATGAACTTGTTCAGGTTCTCCATGCTGGAAAACGGTTGGCCGCCGAGCAGCCAGTCGGGCCAGTACATGAGCAGCATCAGCACGGCAGAAACCGCCAGGCTGACCCCGGCCTTGAGCGCGAGCTTGCGCAGGTCACGGGCGCGCTGCGCCTCGCGCTGTGTTTCCAGGTCCTCGAGGTCGTCCGCTTCGACCTGCTGGGCAACCGAATAGCCCGCGCTTTCGACCGCGGCAACCATGTCGGCGCGAGTTGCAGAACCGGGTAGATAGCGCACGGTCGCCGTTTCGGTGGCGAGATTGACGTTCACTGATTCGACACCGGAGACACCCTCCAGCGCCTTCTCCACTCGCCGGACACAGGACGCGCACGTCATGCCCTCGACGGGAAGGCTGAGCTCTGCGGTCGCGACACCGTAGCCGGCATCGGTGACCGCTTTTTGCAGGGTTTCCAGCGAAACGACCTTGGGGTCGAACTGAACGGTGGCTTCTTCGGTGGCGAGATTGACCGCTGCTTGACGGACACCATCCGTTTTCGCCAGCGCGTTTTCGACACGGCGAACGCAGGACGCGCAGGTCATTCCCTCGATCGCCATGGTCACCTGGCGCTCGTCGATGGCGGACTCGGCTATGGGATCGAGCGTGGCGCTCATGGGCACCCTCCTTTCGAGGAATCGTTCATGCTGGGATTATACCCCCCAGGGGTATAATGCGCAAGTCCCGATCCCAACATCGACTGGAGGCGCTAGAGAATGGCTACTGCCTCCGCGGCGGCTCGCTCTCCCGACATCCAGGCGCCATGGCAGGTGGAGAAGAAATGCGGGTGGGTTGCCTCTCCGCAGAAGAAGATTCGATCCTCGACCGGTTTCGCGAGATCAGCGCGAAGGTCGGCTTCTCCGGGACGAGCGGCCCCATACGCGCCCAGGATCGATGGCTCCAGCCCCCAGGCGGAGGCGCCGCGCGCTCCGATGGCAGCTTCGATGTGGCTGCCGAAGGCGGATTTCATCGCTTCGATACCCGCGGCGATCTGAGCCTCACTGCCGGACGCTTCCAGCTCGGCGCTCAGCGGTCCCCCCATGTAGATGGAGACGATGTCACGCCCAAATGGCAATGTCTGCACGTTGAACCAGGGAGCGCCGGGGAAGGGAATGCGCACGCTGCAGTGTTCATCGATGCCAAGCGCCCGCCGATCGATCTGTAGAACGACCTTATTGTCCGAGCCCAGCGGCACCGCGGCCGCGGCGGCGAGTTTCCAGTCAGGTAGACCGGGTTCGAAAGCGATGAGCTGACGCGCCAGGACATTGGTGGAGACCGTGACGATGACCGCGCTGGCCTCGACTGCGCCGCGATCGGTAACGACGCGCACACCGTTGCCGTCGAGCACCACCTGCTGGACTGTCGTGTTCAGTTCGACCGGGACTCCCGCGGCGACCTGCTGGACCAGCGCTCCGTAGCCGTTCGTGACGGCGAAGTTCTCGTCGGTGTCCTTGTATCGCGCCGCGTCGAGGGTCGAAACCTGTGCTGGCGTGAACCCCCATTCCGCCTGGATTGCCGACTCGAAGAACGAATAGGCCGGGCTGCCCGTATCGACCACATCGCTCAAGGCCACATCCTGCCCGGCGGCGCCAGCACCCAGTCCAACCTCATAGAGGCGAACGAGCTCCGTGAAGAGTTCGTCGGATTTCGACTCGTTCAGGACAGTTCCATGTTGGGCAACCTTCCAGGGAACAGCGTGGGACAGATAGTCGACTCCGAGCTCATCGGCGTACTGGCGCATCGGATTGATGGACGCCGAATGCAGCCAGTGGCATCCCCAGTCGACCGGCACTCCAAACGTGCCGGTATCGGTCCACGCTCGACCGCCGGACCTATCCATCGCCTCGAACACCACGAACGACTTGCCAGCGGCTTGCAGCGCTTTGGCAGCGCCCAGCCCGGCAGCTCCAGCTCCAATGATGGCAACGTCGACGCTTCCACTCTGACCGACTGTCATTCGTTCATCCTCGAACTCGGACCAATACTCGATACGGCCATGCTAGCGAAAACGCGCGGACGTGTGGGCAATCGTTCCGGAAACACGATACGCACGCAGAAACCGAGCCAGGACGGGCAGAACTTCCCTGTCTTGCCTAGCGGCTGCTCTTGTTGACCTTGCGCTCGACGGTGCCGATGATGCGCTCGAACCCGATGTCCAGGGGACGTGAGAGCGCAAACGTGACGACGCGCCCAACCGCGGGAATGGATTCACTGTCCGATTCGACCCAAAACTCGGGAACATCGGCGGCGTTGATGAAGACGCGTTCCGCGGGGAGATCTCCGGGTTGCGGAGGACCCGGCAAGACTCGACCTGACTGGATGAAGACCCGAACAGCCATGGGCGATCGTCTGGCGAGAAGCGTCACTTCAGCACATGAAGATTGCTGAATGGTACCTGATAGCAGGTGGGCTCCGCTCGTCAGCGCAAACGTGGAAGACCGAGCCATTCGGCGGCCTGATCGAGATCATCGACGATGACATCAGGCGCAACGGGGAAGACCGCTTCGCGCTCAGGATGGCCAAGCACCGCAATGACCCGCGCTCCCGCTGCTCGGGCGGCTTCGACTCCAAGAGGCGAGTCTTCCAGCACCACGGCATCCGCCGGATCGACTCCAAGGCGATCCGCAGCCATGAGAAACAAATCGGGCGCCGGTTTACCCCGCGTGACTTCGTCGCCAGTTGTTTCTGAATCGAAGAGACCGGCCAGCCCCGTGCGGCCAAGCGAAATATCGACATGCACCCGCGCGCCAGACGTTGCCAATCCAATAGGCAGGCCTGCGAGCCGGGCGCGCTCGATGATCTCGCGCGCAAAGGGCATCGGCGTCACCGCCTCGAGCTGCTTCGAGCGCAGCACGCTATACCGCGCGATGAGGACATCGACATCCTCTTGCATGCCATAGCCTTCGCGCACAATAGCGAGCGCCTCCACGATCCGCCGGCCAAGCAGCTTGCTGTGAATCGCCGGGTCGCGCTCCAGCTGGTACTCCTCCAGCAGGTGATCCATGGCCACGGCAGCCAACCCCTCGCTATCGACGAGCAGTCCGTCCATGTCGAAAATGAGGGCGCGCGCCGACCGTGATCCGTCCATACTGGTCTCCAGAACACAAGAGAACGCGGCCGAATCCGGCCGCGTTCTCCATTGTACCGATGCTGAGAGCGATTACTCGTTGTCGCTGAACGTCTTGCGCAGCTCAGCGGCCTGCTCGTCGCTCAGGTTCGACTGAATGAGCTCGGCCTTGATGCCGGCCTTCTTGACTTCCTCGGCGACCTTTTCGGTGTTGGCATTCGAGGACATCAGGAAGAGCGCGGATGTGCCCGGGACGACCTTGGCCTTCACCGAGTCGATGAAATCCTTGCTGATGCCATAGTCAGAGAAGTGACCCATGAGCGCGCCGATACCGGCGCCGATGGCCACGCCCAGCAACGGGACGAAGAAGAGGAGCCCGAAGAGCAGCCCCCACATTCCGCCCATGCCGGCTCCCGCCCAGCCCATGCTGGTGAGCTCCTTGGTCTTTGGCTTCTTCTGACCTTCCGGCCAACTGACCGTGGCTGCATCCTCCACAACCAGAATCTGCTGCTTCTGCAAGTCCAGGAGCAGGTTCTCAGCCTGCGCCGCGCCGTCCGGCGTATCGAACAGCCACGCGGAAAGTGTTGCCATCTATGTTCCTCCATTTGACAGACCGCGCTGCATGCCCGATCTGTTCCAAAACCGCTCCAATTGTAAGGCGAAGCGTCAGATCGGTGGATTGACCGTTAGTGCCATTTCCGGGTTGTCGACCAGAATGGTACGGACCTCGATGGCGGAAAGCCCGGCCTCCATCATGGTGACCGGGAACGATTCGATGAGATAGCGGAAGCCGGGGCCTCCCTCGTAGGCCAGCCAGTACGACTTGCGCGCAAGGTCGCCCGATATCAGGAGCTGATGCAGGTGCCCCCGTGCGGCCAGATTGGCCAGCATTGCGGCGCGGTCTTCATCGGACGCGTACTTGGTCTTGGAAACCTGGTCGAATGAGACAAAGGCGCCGGTATCGAGCACGCGAAGCAGATAGTCCTCGTCGAGCGCGAAATCGAGGTGCCCAATCACAACACGAGATGGATCGACGCCCTCTTCCCGCAAGATGGCGATCTGCTCCAGTGCCATGGTTCCCTTGTCGGTATGTGTCGAAATGGGCGCCCCGGTGGCAAGATGCGCCTGAGCAGCGGCGCGTAGCACCCGCTCTTCGACATCGGTGATCTCATTCAGACTGGTGCCTGCCTTGATGACACCAGCCCGAAGCTCGGCGCCATCGATGCCGGTCCGGATCTCGGCAATGTTCTGGGCGGCAATCTCCGCCACCGTCTGCTCCCCTATCCAGGGGGCTGCATGCAAATGTTTGTGGTGGCCGGTGACCACGATGAGATGCACGGGGACCCGTTGGGCGACCCAGCGGATGGCACGGGGATCGCGCCCATAATCGGCCGGGGTCATATCGACGATGCCGCGCAGTCCGAGAAAGAAAGCGTCCTCGAGTTCGGCGATCGCTGCGTCAGTGGAATCGAGCAGAAGGTCGGGATCCGCCGTTCCGACATCCATCGGCTTCGCAATGAGGTGCTCATGATGCAATGTGAGCCCGAGCGCTCCCGGCGCGATCGGACCGAGCGCGGTCATGACATGCGGTTGATCGACTGTTATGTCATCTGGAAGCTCGTCCGGCTCGAACGATTCCCCGGGTTCGAGGCCCCAGTCGTAGTCGTGTTCATTCATCCAGCCAACTCCTGGCGAACGATCCGCGCGCCGTCCACCATGGCGGCGAGTTTGCGCTTGGCCGCCCAGCGCGCTGTCTGGCTGAAGCCGCAATCCGGCACGATCCAGAGCTTCTCCGGGGCAACGTATGTCAATGCGGTGCGAATTCGACTCGCCACGATCTCCGGGGTCTCGCACCAGTAGTTTTTGACATCGATCACGCCAAAGCCGAGCTCCCGGTCATTGGGGAATTCCTTCCAGAGCTCGATCTCGGCCAGTTCGCGATTGGCGAATTCCAGCAGATACTGATCGCAGCGCATGTCGAACAACCTGGGAAAGATCGGGCGATAGCTGCGTTGCGCCACCGGACGCCCGCGGTAGTTGCCAAAACAGATATGCGAGCCGATCTTGGCATCGACGCCTTCGACGGCTGCGTTGAAGAGCGTCACGTACTCGGCCATGCGGTCGGGGTAGACCGCCGCGGACGGCTCATCCACCTGGATGAAGGTTGCGCCTGCGGCTTGCAAGGCACGGCATTCGGCGTTCACGATCGGAACCAACGCCCACGCGGCCTCGATCCGGTCCTTATAGATCCCACCAGTCTGGATGCGTCCAGAAAGCGTGAACGGACCGGGAACGCACGCCTTGACCGGGCGGTTCGAAACAGATTGCACGTAGAGAAAGTCTTCGATGCAGCCAAGCCCGTCAGGAGCGGAGAGCTCCTCGTACACGCGCCATTTGCCCCGCTGATCGTGCCCTTCCGGACCGAGCTTTCGCGGCGCGGGTATGGGCTCGATCCCCTGGATGCGGATGTAGAAGCCGAGATTGAAGTCGTTGCGGCGCATTTCCCCGTCCACCAGGACATCGAGACCAGCGCGCTCCATATCGAGCACTGCAATATCGGTGGCATCACGCATCAACTCGTCGATATCGTCCTGGCCAAGCTCGCCACGACCGATCGCGTCGATCGCAGTCAGGAGCCAGCCGGTCGGCGCATGGCTTCCGACCGCGCTCGTTGGCAACAGCGGCAGGTCCGCCAGTGTTTGCTTCATCGCAGGTGATCTCCCAGGTCAAGAGGGTCGAGAAGGCGCTCGACAGCGGTACGTTCTCCCGGTATTGTCGGCGAGATTGAAGGAGCGGGTATCGTGGGCAATCGACTCGATGGCAAAGTCACGATCGTCACCGGCGCAAGCAGCGGCATCGGTAGAGCAGCCGCCGAACGCTTTGCCGGGGAAGGCGCGGCTGTCGTGATGGCGGCGCGCCGTCCCGAACCGCTCGAAGCGGCAGCGCGTGAGATTCAGCAGACGACCGGCAATGACGCGGTCATCGCTGTTCCAGCCGACGTCTCACGGGAAGACGATGCGATTGCCATGGTTGCCGCAGCGGTTTCGGCATGGGGACGTTTGGACGGTATCTTCAATGCGGCAGGAATCAGCGGCCGCCGGTTTGGCGACGGTCCGGCCGCCGATTGCACGCTCGACGGCTGGAACATCGTCCTCGAATCGAACCTCACCAGTGTCTTCCTCTGCACCAAGCACGCGTTGCGGGTGATGGAACCGCAGGGCAGCGGATCCATCGTGAATCTCGCCTCGGTGCTCGGCATGGTGGGTGGCGACGAGGACTTCGCCACCCATGCCTACGCCGCAAGCAAAGGCGGAATCATCGCGTTCACGCGTGCGGTCGCATCCCACTACGCGCCAATGGGCATCCGCGCGAACGTGGTGGCGCCTGGCCTGATCCGCACGAACATGAGCCTCCGTGCGCAAGAAAACCCCGGCATTCTTGCCAAACTGCCGCATCTGCAACCGCTGACCGGCGACTTCGGCGAAGCGAGCGATGTCGCGGCTGCGGCGCTCTATCTCTTGTCAGACGACGCCCGGTTCGTGACTGGAACTGTTCTGCCCGTCGACGGTGGCTGGACCGTGCGCTGACGCCGGTTCCGCTACGGAATCGCCGTTACCATACCGCCGTCGGCCTGCACCGAGATCCCGCTCAGATAGGACGCGGCCGGCGACAGCAGAAACGCGCCAATGCGGCCCATTTCAGCCGGTTCCCCGTACCGCCCCAGCGGAATGGTCTTGCTCATCTGGGCCACTTGTTCCTCGATGGTGATGCCCTGCGCCTCGGCGCGTCCCTTGTCGAGCGTACGCACGCGATCGGTATCGAAACGGCCCGGAGCCAGGCTGTTCACCCGAATCCTGGGTCCGAGCTCCCGCGCAAGCACCTTGGCCATGGCGGCGACGCCTGGGCGCAACACGTTCGAGGTGTCGAGGTTTGGAATCGGCTGCCGCACCGATGACGACGTGATGAAGAGCACCGCGCCGTCGCCCTCGATCCTGGGCGTAAGGGCCCGCAGAATGCGAATCGGTCCGCCGATCAGCAATTCGAACGACTGCGCCCATTGCGCATCGGTCACGCCCAACACCTCACCCGGCGGTGGGCCGCCCGCGTTGATCAGGATGCCGTCGAGTCCCCCCAGCTTCTCATCGACCGCCTGGGCAAGCGTCTCGACCGCTCCTGGGCTGGCGATATCGACCGCGACGTACGACGCGTTCTTGCCAATCTCGGAAGCCGCTTTCTTGAGTGCTTCTTCGTCGCGCGACATGAGGAGCACCTTGGCGCCTTCGTCCGAAAGCACCTGCGCGATCGCCTTCCCCAACCCACGGCTGCCACCGCCGATCAGGAACCGTTTCCCGGTCAAACCCAAATCCATCTAGATCCCTCCCAGTGCAGAAACACGATTGCTGAATGCATCCATTTCACCCTCGGTCGTCAGCGCCCCGAGCTCGAGATCGTAGCGGCGCGATTCTCCCGGTTCGAGAATGATGAGTTCCCCCCGTTCGCGGGCGTCCATTCGACCGGCGGGACGATTGGTGCACGGCTCGATGCCGACGACATAGGTTCCCTCGCCCAACATGCGCCAGACGAAGTGGAATGGAAGCTGGTTGGCGTCGAAGATTTCGTAGGCGCCGATGCCTCGCGCGCGATTCACGATGCCGACCGGCACGGCGCCGTTCGGTTCAGTGAGCACGTCATGCTCGACGACGCGCTCCACATGCGCAGGCGCAGGCGCTTCCAGCATGCGGTAGCCCTCGACTGGAAAATCCCCGCGTGGCGTAACGCTGCGGGTCGGGACCAGCAGTTCGGCCCCTTCGTCCACCACTGGAAACCCGATGTTGATGTGATAGAGCATCATGTGAGGGGTCGGGTCCCATCCCCGATTCGCAACCTCGTCGTGAATCGTGAAATGCGCGTCTCCGACCCTGGCTTCGATTCGGCGCGTCAGCACCAGATGCTCACCGAAGACCGACGCCTGCGACACCTCTCCTTCCGCCCAGAGCACGGCGTCGTCGCCGTCCCAGCGCACGCCGTACCCGGCCAAACGGGCGGGACGGTTCGAGATGCGGCCATGCAGACCGAACTCCTCGGTCTGTTTGGGCGGATAGTGGTACTGCTCCGCGGTGTCGGTCGCCATGAAGAGCGCGTGGTCGATACCGCATGTGGTCAACAACCCGCCGCCCCAGTTGCGCAAGAACCCCAGCCCAAGCTGCTCGGCATACCAGGGCCCCCCATATCCAACCGCCGACTCCCAGCCGATCGGCATGCCGCGGTATTCGCAACGGCCGATGTCGAACGCGCGGTCGACGATGACTTCGAAGACAAAACCCGAACCCGTACGGAATTCGAGCACGCGCACTCCGCGTTCCAGCCCATCGCCCAGTGTGACCAGGCGCACACCAGCCGCCTGATCGAGCCGGCCGACTCGTCTCAGCAGTTCCGCTGGCGAGATTTCAGATCCGTAGAGATTCAAGCGCGTCCCTTTCCCGTCATCAGTGCATCACCCACCCGCCGTCGATCTGGATCAGCTGCCCGGTGATGAACGAACCGCCGTCGCTCGAGAGAAAGACCGCCAGATTGCCGATATCGTTCGGTGTGCCTCGCCGTTTCACGCTTTGGCTGTCGAGCACCATTTGGGTGTACGCATCCTGATTGGGATGAATCTTTTCCGCGTCGGTCGGGAACGCGCCCGGCGAGATGGCATTGACGGTGACGCCGTCGGGTCCGATCTCACGCGCCAGCGCCCTGGTGAAGCCGACGATGCCCCCTTTCGAGGTCACGTAGTCGAGCAACATCGACCATCCCCCGAAGAAGGTGATCGACGCGATGTTGATGATGCGTCCCGTGCCATTGGCCTTCAGATACGGGAACGCGGCCTGGGAGCAAAGGAAATACCCCTTCAGGTTGGTGGCCATCACGTCGTCCCAGGATTCGGCGGTGATCTCGGTCCATTCGCGTCGCGGATAGATGGCGGCATTGTTGATGAGAATGTCGATGCGGCCGAATTCATCCGCAACCGATCGCATC
>JAWKPF010000038.1 GCA_041390825.1 Thermomicrobiales bacterium | reverse complement strand
CTCCACCGCGGCCGCGGTGGTGACATTGCCTGCCATGATCGGCAGGCTCAGACGGCGCTTCAGTGTCGATACCGCTTCGAGCACACCGCGCGAATGACCATGCGCGGTGTCGACGACGAGCAGGTCGACGCCTTCCTCGGCCAACGCAACCGCGCGCTCCAGCGCATCACCGCCCACGCCCACCGCCGCACCGACGCGCAACCGCCCAGAAGCGTCCTTGGTGGCGTTGGGGAACTGGATCTTCTTCTGAATGTCCTTCACCGTGATGAGTCCGGTCAGGAAACCGTGCTCGTCCACGACGGGTAGCTTCTCGACCTTTTGCCGGTGGAGGATGGCGCTGGCTTCGTCGAGCGTTGTGCCCGTGGGAGCGGTGACCAGCCCTTCGCTCGTCATGAGGTTGCTGACCGGCTGCTCGACGTCCTGCACGAAGCGAAGGTCACGGTTGGTGAGGATGCCCACCAGCCGTCCCTCTTCCTCGGTGATCGGCACACCGGAAATGTGATAGCGCTCCATGACCGCCAATGCGTCCGCCACCCGGGCGTCGGGCGGGAGAGTGACCGGCTCGACGATCATGCCAGATTCCGACCGCTTGACCTTGTCGACCTCGAGCACCTGATCTTCGATCGAGAGATTGCGGTGGATGATGCCGATGCCGCCTTCACGCGCCAATGCAATGGCGAGCCGCCCTTCGGTGACCGTGTCCATCGCGGAGGACAAGATGGGCACGTTCAGCACAATGCCGGGAGCGATCGTAGTGCTCGTGTTGACATTGGCGGGGACGACATCGGATGCGGCCGGCAGGAGCAGTACGTCGTCGAACGTCAGTCCGAGACCGGCGAACTTGTCTGCCCGCATGGCGCCGTTGGACAGCTCGAGCTCGAACGGCGCGCTTTGAAACGTGGAGAGTCCGTTGCTGGTCTTGGCGGCCATGGATTCTTCGGTGATGCTCATCGTGTTGGGACTCCTCCTCGATTGGCGATGATGGCTTCTCAGGACATCGGTTGGGCGGCGTATTGATCGGATGGGTTAGGTAAAAACGTTGATTCAGGTGCGGTGAGCCCAAGGGCGAGCCGGGCGGAGAGCTCATCGACAACAGCGCGATAGGCGGCAGCGCCGCGTGATGCGGCATCGTATTCGGCGATCGACTGCCCAAAGCTGGGCGCCTCCGCCAGCCGAACCGAGCGCGGCACGACGGTGGCAAAGGTGCGCTGCGGGAAATAGCGCCGCACCTCTTCGACGACTTGCGCGGACAAGCGGGTGCGGGCGTCGTACATCGTCATGAGAACGCCGGTGAGATCGAGCTCGGGATTGAGCTGCTTTTTGACCAGATCGATGGTGCCAATCAACTGACCGAGACCCTCCAGCGCCAGGTACTCGCACTGGATAGGAACGATCACATGCTGGGCTGCGCAAAGCGCATTGACCGTCAGAAAGCCGAGCGAGGGGGGAGAGTCGATCACCACGACATCGTACCGGTGGGCGGCGCTGGAAAGCGCGGTCCGCAGCCGGGTCGCCCGATCGGCAAACTCGACCAACTCCACTTCCGCACCAGCGAGCGAACCGCTGGCAGGGATCAAATCGAGTGAGGGGCGGATGTCGCGCACGACCACGGCGTCCAGGGTGGCTCGTTCGATCAGCAGGTCATAGACCGTGACATCGAGTTCGCGCTTGTCGAGCCCAAGGGACGACGACGCATTCCCCTGGGGATCGACATCCACCAACAGCACGCGGGCGTTTCGGCGCGACAGTTCGACAGCGATGTTCACGGCAGACGTGGTCTTGCCAACGCCGCCTTTCTGATTTGCAAGCGCGATCGTCAGCGGAGGGGCGCTGGTATGAGGCTGGGTGGCTGCTGACTCCAAGAACGCTCCGGGTGATGTGGAGAACGGGGACGCTCTCCATCGAGCGTGTCAATCGAACGATGGTAGCACCAGAAATGGGCGGCAACAATGCCGCCCATGCGATGTTTTGCGCAGGTTGCCCAGGAACAGGTCCCGGTCTGCGTGTCTTTCGTCAGGCGTGAACCCAGACCATGGTCCCGAGGGGAGCCCAGTCGAAGAGGAACGTCGCCATGTCGAGCGGCAAATTGACACAGCCATGGCTCATCGGCGTGCCGAAGTTGTTGTGCCAATAGGCGCCATGCAACGCTTCCGCGTCGTAGTTGAAGTACATGACATGCGGCACGTCTTTCACGTCATACGGCGTGCCGACCTGCCCTTCGCCTTCACCCAGCGCAATCACCTGTCCGCTGGAATCGGTGATGCCGGCCATATCGGTCTTCTCGAGCTTGTAGCGCACATGGAAGACGCCTTGCTCGGTGTGATTCGGCTCGATGCCGGTGCTCACCAGTGTCGTCGAGACGAGCGTGTTGCCCTGGTACGCGTACAGCCGCTGTTCGGAAATGTTGATTTCGATCCATTTCTTGCCAGTAGCGGACATGTCGCCCATCGGGTTTGGATTGATGATCTCGTAGAAGAGCGATTCGTCATAGGTGGGGAGACCGGATCCATCGACTGACGACGTGTCGATGCCTACCTGACCGGCCATTTCACGCCCAAGCGGGGCAAGCTTGACCGCTCCGGTGCTGTCCTGCATCAGGATGCCGCCGTCGAAATACTGCACGAGCAACCCGCGGTCACGCACAGGTTGGCTGATGGGATTGCCGAGGTAGTAAGGACCCTCGTTCTGCGCGTACCAGCTGTAGAACTCGCCCGAGATCGTGTTGCCGGTGATTTCGTTCCAAACTCCGCCGTTGGCAATGGCCGCGGTTGCGGTTGCTCCGTCGGGCGAGACACCCTTCCAGGACGACGTGCGGCGATCACCGCCACCACCGCCCCGGCGGCCGTCGTTGCGGAAGGTGTCGAGCCGGTCGTCCAGTTTCCGATCGCCCAGGCTCATGAGCGTCACCGACGGAGCATCGGTCCACACCAATTCCAGGCGGAACTGGAAGACACCGTTCTCGAATGCCTGGCTATAGAGTCCATCCGAGGACGCGAAGGGTTCGGAGATGGGATTGCCGTAGATTGCCTTTCCGCCGTTGGCGCGCCAGTAGTCGAGGAAGTAACCGCGCAGCGTATGGCCGGTCTCCGGCACATACACCTGGAACGACGCCTGCCCAAGATCGGGTGGCAACTCGACATTGGCGAATTGGTCGATGGTATTCGAGGCAGCAGCCGGCTGGACCGCAGGCGAGAACGCGCCCCCGACGATCGCAAGCGTCAGGGCGACGGCCGCGAGGGACAGCAATCGCTTCATACCGAAATTCCTCTGGTTCATCCTGTGCGAGTTCACGCTCATCGGGACACGGGCTCGAGGAAGCCGCAATCACGAGCCGCTTCCCTTTCGTAAGAAGGCTAGCACGTGGCTCGTAGCGATGACTACGACGAAGTGCGGAAAACCCGTACGTTCGCTATCCGCGAATGGCATTGATCTGATCGCGCAACGTGCGCGCGGCCCGCGCGGCAGCCTGGGCAAAGTCGTCGCCGGAGGAGGCATACGTGATGCTCCGCGCCGAGTTGATCAGCAATCCGCCGCCACGGTCGTCCAGGCCGGCATCGACTGCCGCGGCGAGGTCACCTGCTTGCGAGCCGATACCCGGCACCAGGATGAGCAGATTCGGGGCAACGCTGCGAACCTCGATCAGCTCGGCAGGATAGGTGGCGCCGACGACGAGGCCAAGTGATGCGGCGGACGATGTGTTCCATTCCACGACCTTCGAGGCGATCTCGGCGAACAGCGGTTGCCCAGTCGCGAGCTCGAGATTCTGAATCTCGCCGCTGCCGGGGTTGCTGGTCTTGCAAAGGAGGAAGACACCCTTGCCCGGCCGATCGAACACTGGTTGCAAGCATTCGCTCCCCATATAGGGGTTGACGGTAATGGCGTCGAAGTTGGCGCTGTCCAGATACGCGCGCGCATAGGGCTCCATCGTGGTCGAGATGTCGCCGATCTTGCAGTCGAGGATGCATGGCGTGTCGTCCGGAATCAGCGCGCGTGTTTCCAGCAACGCTTCGTATCCCTCGGGACCGTATTGCATGTACATTGCCAGTTGGGGCTTGAAGGCGGTGGCAAACTCAACGGTCGACTCGATGATCGATTTGTTGAACTCGATGATGGCGTCGCGGTTGGAGCGGCCCCGCGTGACCGACGACGGCATTCGTTCGACAGTTGGATCGAGCCCGACACAGAGCAGCGAATCGCGCGACTGCGAGGCGGTGGCGACCTTTTCTGAGAAGGGGAGCGCGGCGGTTATCGTCATGCTGGATTCGTTTGCGTTCAATTCCTCTTCTCCCCGCGCGCGCCGCATACGACATTCGATGATAACGTACAAAATGCACTTGAGCGCCGAAGTTGCTGTGCTAGACTGGTCGAACCCGAGGGCTCGGTTGGCATCGCTGGCTGAGGCGGGAGACGGCATCCGGTTCGGATGGGTCTCGCGCTCGATGCGATGCGAGCGAGTTCAGTATGCACCCCAGCACAGTTGTGGCGATGAGCGTCCTGGCGCGTTCGCATCGCTGCACCATACCGGTCGGAGGGAAGGATGGCTGGTACCGCCGCCGCGGGCGACCCGCATGCGACGATCGAGGGCTCGCAGCTCGAGCCACCTACGTTGCAAGATGTATTCAAGGCTCGCAAGGTCGTAGACACCTATCTCGATCCGACGCCTCTTCTTTATTCAGAAGCGCTTTCCACGAAACTCGGGTTCGATCTCTGGCTCAAGCTGGAAAACTTGCAGCCGATCGGCGCGTTCAAGATTCGTGGCGGGATCTATCTGATCAGCAAGCTGTCGGCCGAACAGAAAGCGCGGGGCGTGGTTTCGGCATCGACCGGCAACCACGGGCAATCGATTGCCTATGCAGGCCGGCTGTTTGGCGTGCGGGTTGTGATCTGCGTGCCAGAGAACGTGAATCCCATCAAAGCCGCATCGATGGAGCGGATGGGCGCCGAAGTCGTTCGGCACGGACGAGACTTCGATGACGCCCGGATGCATGCAGCCCGCTTGCAGGACGAAGAGGGCCTGCTCTACATCCATTCGGCGAACGAACCCGACCTGATCGCGGGCGTCGGAACGTATTCACTGGAGATCATGGAGGCCGTTCCTGACCTGGATGCATTGATCGTGCCGATTGGGGCCGGCAGTGGCGCGTGCGGAGCGGTGATCGCAGGCAAGGGGATCAATCCCGATCTCCGGGTCATCGGCGCGCAAGCGGCAGGCGCCCCGGCATTCCACGATTCCTGGCAGCGCAACGAGTTGTTGTCGTACGAAACGATCGATACGTTCGCGGAAGGAATGGCAACTCGCCAAGCGTTCTCCCTGCCGCTGCGCATCTTACGTGAAGGTCTTGATAGTATTGTGTTGATTTCGGATGCGGATTTGCGCCGTTCCATCCTGACACTGCTGGAACAGGCGCGAGTTCTGGCCGAAGGAGCCGGTTCAGCGGCGTTCGCGGCCGCATACGCCAAGCGTACCGAACTACGAGGAAAGAAAGTGGCGGTTGTCGTCTCAGGCGGCAACCTCGAAGCCGGAATACTGGCACGAGCGCTGGACGAGGAGCGAGCCTGGTGACACGAATCGGAAAGCTGATCGGAGGCCGGTCGAGGAGCGAAGGCAACTGCGAGGCAATCTTTCAGATTGCACGCGAGGTTGTCGAGCGCAGCCGGTCGATGCAAGGCGCTCTCAACGAAGTGCGCCACCCCGCCATCCTCGATAACCTTTCTGACGAGGATTTTCGCTTGCTCGACGAAGCAATCGTCGAAAGCGCGCAGGACTATCCGGAATACGCGCTGGTGCTCGCCCGGTTGACGCATGCTGCCGCGCGCGCCAAGGGTTTCGACCGGCAGATCGTCGATTCGGCGCTGCGGCTCGATTCGTTTCTGCCAGCAGACGATCCCAGCCGTGAACGCGAGCAACTGCTGCGCGATGCCTACACGATCGCGCAACGGGCCGGGTACGCCCGGGGAGGCCGGGCCACACTTTCGCGGCTGGGCGTGCGTGCTCTCGATGCCGATGAGTTCGACCGTGCCCGCGCCATCTTCCAGCAGCAGATGGACATCGGAGACGAATCGACCGACACCATCGCGGAAGTGGATTCGGCGCTCATGCTTGGCGATATTCTGCGCCGGGAAGGTGACGCCGCTGGAGCGCAGACCTATTACCGGCGCGCTTCTCGTTCCGCCACCCGACTCGATTACCACCGTGGTGTGGCTGAGGCGCTCGACCGGCAGATCGAGTTGATCGACGATCGCACCGATGTCGAGACATCGATTCAGCTTCAGAAGGAAGCGCTCGATGCCGCCATGCTCACGCCCGACCTGGGCCTGCAGTCACGCTTGACCCTCTCGTTGGCGGAAACACTGGCGAAAGCCGGCCGCGTCGATGAAGTCATCACGCAACTGGAGCATGGGGTCGACATTGCTCGTGAAATCGGCGACCTCTCGGTGGAAGCCGAGTGCCTGCAGGCGTTGGTCGAAGCCTATCGCCAGCAAGGGAACCTGGTTGGTGTCGCAAAGCGGCAAACCGACCTCCTGCTCCTGGAGGAGCGGATGGGCAATCGCCCGGTGGCAGCTCGCTGGGGCGTGCGGCTCGGCGCGACCCTGATGGAGCTGAACAAACCGCAACGCGCCGCCGAAGCCTATGGCCGCGCGCAGCAGCTTGCCCGATCGCTCGACGATCCGATGCTGGACCAGCGCATTCTGGGTGGACTGGGCGTCGCTTACACCCAGCTCGACCGGCCAGCAGACGCGTTGGAAAACCTGATGGAAGCCAACGAGATCGCCAAAGAGGTTGGCGACCTGCCGAAGCAGGCCGAATGGCTCGCAAGCATTGGGCAGGCGCTCTTCAAGTTCGATCAGCCGAAGGATGCGATTGCCGCGCTCGGGGAGAGCCTCACGATTGCCCGGCGGATCGACGATGTGCCCCTTCAGATCGACCTGCTCACCCTGATGGGCGAGATCTTCGACGACTCCGCCCAGCTTCCGCGTTCGCGTGAGTGCTATCACCGCGCGCTCGATTTGGCGCGCCGGCTCAACGACCGCGAACGCCAGATTCGGCTGAACAGCGCATTGGGCGGGGTTGCCTTGCGGGCCCAACAGTACGCGCAAGCCAACGCTCTTTACAGCCAGGCGTTGCAACTCGCGACCGAGTCGGGAGACCGGGTAGAGGGCGCCAAGCTGCAAGGCCGGCTTGGCAAGGTGGCGCAGCAGCAGCGCGATTGGCCGAAAGCCCTCGAGCATTACTACTCCGCTGTCGATTTGGCCGACTCGATCAACAAGCCCCGGCTGACCAATCAGCTCCTGCTTCATCTCGCCGCCGCGCAGCATGCGGTTGGCGATCCTGCCGCTGCGACGACGTACCGGCGCGCGTTGACGCTCTCTCAGCAGCAAGGCGATGTCTATCGCGAAGCCGTTGTGCGGCTGAACCTCGGCATCCTTCTGAGTGCCGACGGGCATCGCAACGAGGGGCTCGATCATCTCTACCGGGCCGCCGATCTCGTGGCCGACATGGGCCCGACCGGCAACGACCTGGCCGACAGCATCGAGGAAGCAATCATCCGCGCCGGTGGCAGCGTTGTGGCGACACCGGCAGAGCATGATGTCTGGGACGATCGCCAATCGGGCGTCAGCCGGGGGTTTCCCAGAGGCTATGAGTACCAGCCGTATCGAGACGAGCAGTACTACGGGGATGCCTCGCTTCCGCCGCGCTAGGGGCCCGGCGGGTCGCTGACCGAAAGGAACAAGGAAGCGCGCTGACGACGCATGTCGTTGGCGCGGTTCGCTTTTCTGGGCAAACCGAAGAAGCGTGGGAGGCTTGTCCCTGTTTCGGGACGGCTCGGTGAAATCCGACCGATGTGCACCTTTTTTCAACTATCGCGGCATGCGTATACTGGTCGAGTCTGCAAGTTCGTCGCCGACGAGCGTCTTCGTTGCAAGAGCAGACCCAGCGCACAGCCTATTTGTGCTCCCGTTGCGGGAGGAGGATGAGAGATGGCGTACGTCATCACGCAGCCGTGCATTGGCACCAAGGACGCGTCGTGCGTCGAGGTTTGCCCAGTCGACTGCATTCACTCAACGGACGATGCCGAGCAGTACTTCATCAATCCTGATGAATGCATCGATTGCGGCGTTTGCGCTGAGGTTTGCCCGGTAGAGGCGATCTTTTTCGAAGATGATGTACCCGAGCAATGGCAAGCGTTCATTCTGAAGAACAAGGCGTTCTTCGCGAAGTAGAACATGCATGAAGAGCCGCAACGGGCAACGCGCCGTTCGGTGACGGTTGTCACCTGCGGGACGACACTCAAGCGTTGTCCGTTGCTGGCTCTTCGGCTTCCGGCATTTCTGGCAACTTGGCTGACCAGACCGCGCCGTCCGCGATCCAGTAGATCTGATCACGCGCTTCGCTGACGATCATCGAGTCGATTCCCTCGAAGAGATCTTCCACCGATTCGCCCTCGGCGGTTACCGGCGGGAGCAGGATTTGCGTGGTCGTGCCGTCGGTCAGGTCGAAGAGGTGGAGTGACGCGGTGCCATCCGCAAGCGTCGCAAGATAGAGATCGCCGGTCTCTTCGCCGGAATCGACCGCCAGCACTTCGAACTCACCACTTGCACGGCCCAGGTCTTGCCGGTCGTAGACCTCGCCAGCACTCATGCTGACCAGCCGGCCATCGGCATAGACGACGTGGATCGCGCCATTGATCTCCATACCGAGCGCGCCTGTTTGGAGCGGCGGCTCGGTATCCGCGAGCCAGCGATAGGCGATGTTGTCCTGGCCATCGGCGACGTAGATCTCACCGCTTTCCTGATCGAGAAGATAGAGCCGGTTCTGGAATCCGCTGATCAACCCAGTGGTTGGGTCGACACCCTTCGGCCAGGTGGTCACTCCGATTTCCGCGGCGGTGCCGTCGAAACCCATCAGCACGAGTCGGCTGCCGTCGCTGGCGACCACGCCGGCCACATCATCGGCAGCGGTCTGAGTGTCGAACGTATGGATCGATGAGTTCGGCGAGAACGGCATTTCCAGCATCATCATGCTGTCCAGATCGACAAGGAACGCGGTCGGGTCGAGCAAGAAGATCACGCCAGCCGCTTCGCCAAGCTGCGGCTCGCGGTCGAGGATGTCGTCCGGAATGCGGCCCACGAGCTGGACGTCATTCAGGCGCAATACGCCTTCGAGCTGGTCATGCGCCTGCATGATTTCGGTTTCCAGCACAGCGAGCTGCTCTTGCGGCAGTTCGGCCTGTTTGCCGATTGCCAAAGCGCGCTCGGCAGAAGGGAGCGCGGCTTCGATGGCGGCGGGATCGCTGCTGGCAAGCGCCGCAGCCAGCTCCGCCGTGTGCGAAGCGATTTCGGGATCGGGCAGGGTTACACCGTCCGGGCGGTTGTTGTAGAGATAGGCGAAACCGGCGCCGGCCAGGAGAAGTGCCAGCAGCACTACCCCGATGATCCAGGCGGCGGGGCGGCCGCGCGGCAACCGGGTGCGGGCGCTCCGGGAGAACGAATCGCCGGACATCGTCCGATACCGGCTCAACGAATCGATTGCGGGTGGTTTTTGGAAGATCGCGCCGTCGGACGTGCCGCTCTTGCTCCAGAGCGGGTCGGCCGGTTTCGCCGTGGTGCTCCAGGTTCGCTGCGCTTCAGGTGCGGGCGACGAGAGGAGCCCGGCGCGATGGCGGGCATCCTGCTTTTTCCCATTGTCGAGCTCGATCCAGACCCATGCGCCTTTCGGCCCGGCGATCTCGGCTACTTCGGCCTGCGAGAGACGTCCCGATTTCGATCGGCCAGCGATGCTCCCGCCGGAGAGCAACGCCACGATGTCCCCCGGATCGAGCTTGGTTTCGAAGATGGTGGCGGCTGGATCCAGAAACTCGTCGCCCGCCTCGGCCGGACGTGGGAAGGAGAAAAGCTGTTCGCCCTGTTGCACGATGACGCGCCCAGGATCCGCTGCGGAAACCACGAGCCGTTGGCCGTCCAGCGCCGCGGCGACTATTCCGCCATCGAACCCTGACGGTTCATCCGCTACTAGCGATGTTCTTGCTGGACGTTGCACTGCTCTCAGCGCAGCCGCAAAGGCGTTCGCCAGCGAATCATTGGAATGCGAGAAAAAGGTCAGCGAGAGCTGATCGAGCGCTTCATCGGCGCGAGCAACTTCATCGCGGGTCAGCGATTTGGGAATCGAGACAGCAAGCAATCGCCGGTGTTGCGACTCGACGGTCTTGTCGAGTGTGCGTCCCAGCAACAGATTGGGCAGGGTGGCTTGGGAGTCGACCGGTTGATGCGGAGAGACCGGCGCCGTTGTGTCATCAGTGTGCATCGCGCTCGATCGCCGTCTCGGCGTTTGGGTATCGGGCAACTGTGGGCAAGTATGGAAGAGCGAACCGGATGCGTCTAGCGAGAACCCGCTAGAATCGCGCCGTTGCGCTAAACCACCTGAGAGGAATGCCCCCGACAATGGACGATCCAGTGGACCAGCCCAAGCCGGTGTTGGCCGTGCTCATCTCCGGTGGGGGGCGAACATTGGCGAATCTGATCGAGCGTACGGAAAACGGATCGCTGGCAGCGCGAATCGGTGTGGTCGTCAGCTCGAAACGGGACGCCGGGGGACTCGAGATCGCGCAAACAGCGGGGATTCCGGCAGCCACCATCGTGCGTCGGGAGTTCGAGTCCGATGCTGCGTACAGTGACGCGGTTTTTGAGACGGTCGAACCGTATGCCCCCACCCTGCTGATCCTGGCGGGGTTTCTGCGAAAGCTGGTCGTGCCTGCCAAGTGGGAGGGCCGCATTCTCAACATTCACCCGGCTTTGTTGCCGGAATGCAGCTTTGCGGCTGGCCGGGGATTCTATGGCGATCGCGTGCACCAGGCTGTGCTCGATCATGGAGAGCGGCAATCCGGCGCCACCGTTCATCTCGTCGACAATGGCTATGACACCGGGCCTGTCCTCATGCGCCAGGCGGTGCCCGTTCTCCCAGGCGACGATGCGCACGCACTCGCGGCCCGCGTCTTTCAGGCGGAGAAAGAACTCTATCCACGGGCTATCGAAGCCTACCTGGAGAAGCTGGGAGCCAGGGAACAGACGCCAGAAAGCTGACTCTGCGCGAAACCGGCAGGGTCTCGCTTGCTGGAATCTTGTTCAGCAAATTGACGCTTGCCAGATCGGGTGATACTGTTATCTCACCGGGCCGGAACCGCTGAAACAGCATCTCTGGCCCGCCGTTTATCCATCTCGTTCCGCGTAGGGTGAAGGAGGTGATGCCCATGAGTAGTCACGGTACGGGTATCGCCGCTTCAGGAGTAAGCCTCTAACGGTTTGTTCCCGGCGGCGATGCCCCGAAGAAGAGAGCCGGCCCAGAAATTGGGTCGGCTCTCGTCGTTTGGAGGGGTTGCGCGCTGGGCCAATGGGAAAGCTGACATGACCATCGAGCTTGGGCTCTTCGACATTCATCAGGTCGATCCGACCGATTCCGACTCCACCGCCGAGGTCTACGAGCGGCGGCTGAAGCTCCTTTCGACTGCCGATCGAGCAGGTCTGCGCTATGCGTTCACGGCCGAGCGGCATTTCCTGCAGACATACCGGGCGTCCTCAGCCACCGCCTGGATCGCTGCGGCCAGCCAGCGAACGAGTCAGATTCGTCTCGGTGTGCTGGCGTACACACTGCCCATGCACCTCCCGGCGCAACTCGCGGAGGAGGTGGCCGTACTCGACCAACTGAGCAACGGACGGTTGGAGGTCGGGTTCGGTCTCGGGCATCGGGTCGAAGAGTTGGCAGCCATCGGGATCGACCCGGCCGAGCGGGAGCAGCTCTTTCAGGAGCGATATGCGGTCATGACCGCGCTCTGGGAAGGGGGCGCGGTGACGCTCGACCGTCCCGGCACTGTTGTGCGGGAGGTTGCGATTCATCCACTGCCGTTGCAGAAGCCGTATCCGCCGCTTTGGTTTGCCGGTCGCGATCCGCAAGCGGCCATGTGGGCAGGGATGCGAGGCATGAGCCTGGCAATCGGGTTCAAGCGCGGAATCGAGTTGGCGCAGACGGTGGCCGCCTTTCGCGCAGGCTGCGCCAAGCGCCAGCTAGATCTGCCCGGAGCTGGCCGGATTGCCCTCATGCGGCAACTCTCGATCGCTCCGACCGATCTGGAAGCGCTCGATGGGATGACAGAAGACCTGGATCGGTTGCATCGGCTCGGCAGCGGCGGGCCAGGCGATCTGGACAAGGCACGCGCCGCGGCTGAGCAGATGATCCAGGACGAGTCATTCGTCGCTGGATCACCGGAAACCGTGGCCCGCGAGTTGCTCACATTGCGGGAACGGCTCGATATCGATGTGTTCCTGGCCAATATTCACGCCGCCGGTGTGAACGATGAGCGGCTGGCGCACATGATCGGGTTGCTGGCAAACGAAGTTACCCCGCTGATTGCGGATGCCCCGCGTGTGCAACACCCGAGAGAAGCGCGGCCCGCAGGATGACCGCAAGCCGCTGACGGAATCGAAGATCGTGAAACGGAACGAGCCGAGGCGCATGCGCCCCGGCTCGTCGATCGCGGCAATGGAACTGGCTACTCGCCGGCTTCCTCGGCAACGGCAGCCTCAGCGGCGTCGGAGGCTTCCTCAGCTGGTGCCTCGGCGACTGCCTCGACTTCGACGCCAGCTTCAGCGGCCTCGAAGGCTTCTTGCGAGATCTTCGGAGTCAGCGTTGCGACGACTTCGTCAGCACTGGTCTGAAGGTGGATTCCCTCGGGGAGCTGCAGATCCCCGACGCGGATCGAATCGCCTTCGTTCTGGAGAACGGAGCAGTCGACCTCGATTCGCGTTGGAATATCCTTCGGCAAACCAGAGACGTGAAGCTCAGAAAGCACCGGGGTGAAGATGCCGGGCCCATCCGGCGTGTGGATCAGCGCCAGCGGAACCGATGCGGTGGTTTCCTTCTTGAGGTTCGGAGCAAAGAAGTCGACATGCAGCGGGTTCTTGCGAACGGGATCGACCTGCACGTCGCGAATCAGCACCTGGTAGTTCTTGCCGTCCGAGGAGAGCTTCAGGAGCGTGGAATGACCGTGCACCTGATAGAACTTGGAGAACCCTTTCTCCTCGACGGTGATTTGAATGGTCTCTTTGATTCCGGGACCGTAGATCACGGCCGGAACGAGACCCTGCTTGCGCAGGTTCTTGACTTTCTTGCCGACGACTGTTCGCGCTTCGGCACTCAAAGTCGGCTGGCTCATCGCCTTCTCCTGACTTCTACTTCCTCGACCTGGCTGAGCACGTAGTGTTCGGCAGGCATACAAAAACGCGGCTCATGCCGCGTTGCGCCAGTTTACCACAACGGGACGCAGCTTCTTGACATGAGCCGAACCAACTGCGTAGCATGATGGCGTTTTCGGGAGAATTCAGAGCAGAAGCGTCCCATAGGATCCGGCTACACTGGTCGCGCAGTCACTTCATCCAAGCGCCTGATGTGCCACTGAATTCCCAGCCTGGCCGTTTGGATGAGCTACGGAAGAATGTCAGGAGCAGGTCATGGGCCGCTATCTGATCCGACGAGTCATCGTCTCGATCATTACCCTTATCGCCATTAGCGTGGTGATCTTCGGCATCCTGGCGCTGGCGCCGGGCGACCCGCTCTCCGGTTTCGCGGCGAACCCGAACGTGCCAGCGGAATTGCGCCAGCGGATGCGCGAGCAGATGGGTATCGACGACCCGGTCCCCGTCCAGTACACCCGTTGGGCCACCCAATACTTGCAGGGCAATTGGGGAGTCTCGTACACCACACGCAGTTCCGCGCGCGACTATGTGATCGGTCGGCTGCCGGTGACACTGAAAATCGTCGGCGGCGCCTATATCATCAGTCTGTTGATTGCCTTACCGGTTGGGATCATATCGGCGATCAAGCAGTATTCGGTCTTCGACCAGGTGGCGACGACCTTCGCATTCTTCGGATTCAGCCTGCCAACGTTTTTCACGGGCATTCTCTTCATTCTGCTGTTCAGCGTGAAGCTCGGCTGGTTACCGTTCATCTATGACGACACGGTAACCGGATTCTGGCCAAATCTGAAACAGATGATCATGCCGATGATGGTGCTGGCGTTGGCCGGGGCCGGGTCGCTGACGCGATTTGTGCGCGCGTCGATGCTCGAAGTCATCGGCCAGGATTATGTGCGCACCGCGCGGGCCAAAGGGTTGCGCGAGAACACGGTCATCATCAAACACGCTGCGCGCAACGCACTCATCCCGGTCGTCACGATCATTGCCATCGAGGTGCCCGCAGTGGTCGGCGGCGCGGTGGTGACCGAGCAGATCTTCCGCATTCCGGGAATCGGCTCCGCGCTCGTTCAGGGTGTCAACGAAAAGGATGTGCCCGTGGTGATGGCAATCAGCTTCGGATACGCCATCCTGGTGGTCATCTTCAACATTCTGGCCGACGTGCTCTACGCCACCCTCGACCCGCGCATCAAGTTCACGTGATCTACTGAAGGCCTGCCCGATGTCTCAAGCCTACGACGTCACCCTTACCGAAGAGCCCATCGGCGGTCCGCTTCCCAGCGAATCGCCGCAAGCCGGGCTGTCACTTCGCGATGCGCAAGCGGCCAAGCAGTATCGGTCGCTCTGGGGAAATGCCTGGCGGCAATTCCGTTTGCACCGCCTGGCCATGATCGGCCTCATCTTTCTCACGTTCCTCACGCTCGCCTGCTATGTCGGCGCGTTGATCTATCCCCGGGGGATCGAGCCGAACATGATGGCGACATTCATCAATCCATCGGCCAAGTATCCCTTTGGCACTGATCCCATTGGGCGCGACATTCTCGCGTGCATTCTTTGGGGTGGACGCATCTCGCTGGCGGTCGGGTTGCTGGCCGCGTTGGTGGCGATCTCGCTCGGTACGTTGATCGGCGCGACCGCCGGATTCCTGGGTGGCAAGACCGACGGCTTCCTCATGCGGTTCACCGATCTCTTCATCTGCCTGCCCCAGTTGCCATTGTTGTTGCTGATCAGCTTTCTTTACCGCGACGAAATGTTCATGTGGGCGGACAAGAAGTTCGGCAATGGCAATATCGGAGTCTTCATCCTGATCGTGTTCGTGATTGCGATCCTGAACTGGATGTCGACCGCGCGGTTGGTGCGCGCCGAGTTCCTGCGGCTCAAGGAGAAAGAGTTCGTGGAGGCGGCCAAGTCGATCGGCGCCAAAGAGATCACGTTGATGATGCGGCATATCTTGCCGAACGTGGTCAGCCAGATCATTGTCGCGGCGACGCTCGCTGTCGGCGCTGCCATCATCACGGAGTCGACGCTCTCGTTCCTGGGCCTTGGTTTTCCGTCCGATATCCCCACGTGGGGTCGGCTCCTCTTCGAGGCCAAGGACTATTTCCAGTTCTACCCGTATATGGCGCTCTTCCCCGGCATGGTGATCTTCGTGACTGTGCTCTCGATCAACTACATCGGTGACGGCTTGCGCGACGCGCTCGATCCCCGGAAGACGCGGTAGGCGCCGCGCTGGTAGCCAGACATTCAGGAACACGAACGACCGGCGGGGCAGGTTGCTCCGCCGGTCGTCCATTTCGTTCAGAGGATCGTGATGCAGGCGTTTCTGTGATCTCCACAGAACCCTCGACGAGTCTCAATCGGCAGGCATCGCGGTCAGCTGCTCCAGCATCTGGTCGTCTTCGTCGAACTCGTGCTCATTTGGCTCACCGTCGACGTTGAGCTTCGGCAGAACACGGTCGAGCCACGCCGGAAGCCACCAGTTCCAGGTCCCAGCGAGCGACATGAACGCCGGCACGATGAACATGCGCACGACCAGCGCGTCGAAGAGAATCGCTGCTCCCAGGCCGATGCCAAGCTCCTTGATCGTGCGTTGATCGCCCAGGGCAAAAGAGAGAAAGACCGAGGCCATGATGGCCCCCGCGGCCAGCACGACACGTCCGGATGCGCCCAAGCCGTGCCGCAGCGCCCACCCGTTGTCCTGTCGGTGCAACCAGGCTTCGTGCACGCGGCTGACGAGGAAGATTTCGTAGTCCATCGAGAGACCGAACAGGATGGCGAAGAGAATGATAGGCAGGAACGATTCGATCGGCCCGGTGCGGTCCGCGCCTATGAGCTCGTTCAGCCCGAAGGCGCCCTCCTGGAAGATTGCAACCATGATGCCGAAGCCGACCGCGAAGGAGAGCAACGTGGCGGCGGCCGCCTTGATCGGCACCAGCACCGACCGGAAGACCATCATGAGAATGAGAACACTCAGGCCGGCCACGAGGATGATGAAGTACGGCATCCGCTCGGACGTGGCGGTGGCAAGATCGATGAAGGTGGCTGTCGCGCCGCCGATCGAAGCGTCCAGGGCCTGATCTCCGAGTGCTGCCGGGACGACATCGTTGCGCAACGTGTCGATCAGGTCTTCCGTGGCGGTGTCTTGCGGTGCCGAAAGCGGGATCACGGTCATGACAGCGGTAGTGCCGGCCGGGTTGAGGGCCGCCGGCGCAACTGCCGCGACATTCGGCGTCTCCGCAATTGCTGACGACAGCGCATTCAGCGAATCGATGGAGAGTTGGCGGTCGTCGTCGCTGTCGATGACGAGAAGAAGCGGACCGTTCGAGCCGGGGCCAAAGCCTTCGGCAATCAGGTCGTAGGCCACGCGCGCATCGGACCCGGCAGGAGCGGTGCCGGAGTCTGCCGTGCCCAGTTGAGCGCCGGAGAGCGCGGGCCATGCCAGAACTGCCGCGAGAAGAAGGGCGCCCACGAGCCAAACCGCCGGGTGTTTCTGGATGCGCTCGGTGTTCTTCCAGCCGAAGGTCTGATCGACGGGTTTGTGCACGCTCTTGTGAATCGTCCAGCGCTCGAGCGAGGGACCGAGCAGCCGCAGCAACGGGGGCATGAGCCCAACCGCAACCAGCATCGAAACGAAGACTGCGATGGCGCCTCCGAGCCCGACCAAGCCGATGAACGGTATGCCGATCACGAAGAGCCCGAGCAGGGCGACGATGACCAGGCTACCCGCAAAGAGGACCGCGCGACCGGCAGTATCGGTGGCGCGGACAACTGCGTCCTCGATCGGGGTGCCGAGTTCCTGCTCTTCACGGAAACGGTTGATGATAAAGAGGGCGTAGTCGATGCCGACCCCGAGGCCAATCATCGAGACGAGCGCTGTGGTGATCGACGAGAAGTCGATGACATTGGCCAGCACAATGGTGAGCAGCATCGAGATGCCGACCCCGGCGATCGCTGTGACGATCGGCAGGCCCATGGCGATGATCGATCCGAACGCCACGAGCAGAATGATGATGGCAGCGACGATGCCGATCAGTTCCGATGTGCCCGTTTCTGGCAACTCCTGAATAACCGAGCCACCCGCGATCGTTTCGAGGCCTGGTCCGGCGGTCGCGTGCACCAGAGCCTCCAGTTGATCGATGCTGGCCGGGTCGATCTCGGCGCTCTGTTTGTCGTACAGGACGGTGGCATAGGCAATTGTGCCGTCGGCCGAGATCGTTGGGGTCGAGGGGTCGAGTGGGGAAGCGACATATGTCACCTCAGGCAGCGTGGCTGCCTGTTCGACGAACGCGGTGATGCGTTCCTGGATGGCAGTGTCTGATCGGATATCCGTGTCGCTGTGAAAGACGATCTGCGCCGAATCGCCGGCGTAGGCGGGAAACTCCGCGCGCAGGGTATCGAGCGCCTGTTGTGACTCCGACCCCGGAATCGCGAAACGGTCGGCGAACGAGCCACCTACCGTCCCCGCGAGCAGGGCCAGCACCATGGCAATGGCGATCCACCCGCCGATAACCTGCCAGGGGTGCCTTGTGGTGAAGCGCGCCCAGCGTTTCAGTCCCCCCGGTGAAGATGACGTCGATTCAGCCATAGATTGTGATCCTTTCTCGCAAGAGCGTGCATCGCCCAATCGGCACGGTGGGCGATCAAGAAGTCATCACGACGCTGTGCGCGCAACATACTAACCGGTTAGTATGTTGCTGTCAATGCACGTGCTGGCTCTGGCGCTCGCCGGGCGGTACGCTCTTTTCCGACGGGGAATGCCGCCTGGTTTTCGCCGCAACGCGCAGAAAGGATTTCGGACGTTGGTAACGACCGACCCTCAGATCCCAACCAAACATGGCGCCGAAGCACTGCTCGATGCCGCCGAGCAGCTCTTTCTCGAACGCGGCTACGCGAATGTCTCGATGCAGCAGATTGCGGAAGCAGCTGGCTTCACCAAGGGCGCGACCTACTACCACTTCCAGAGCAAGGAAGATCTCTATCTGGCCGTATCGAAGCGCTTGATCACCAATCTGCGCGACCAGTTGCTGGCGCCATTCGATGAGCCCGGGACGTTCGAGGAGCAACTCCGTAAGTCGATTCGCGCCGTTCGAGGCGCATTTGGAGGGAACATGCAACGCTGGTGGTCAGATGCCGCGGTGGTGATTTCCGATCAGGCCAAAGCCACATTCATCGTCGACACCCTAGGAGTTGCCGACCCGTCCCAGATTCTGACGCCTGTCTTCCGACGAGCGCAGGAGCAAGGGGTCATTCGCAATGTCAGCCCGGAAGCTGCCGCACGCATCTATACCGGACTTGTCACGGCCGGACTGGACCACGAGAAGCGACGTTGGTTGCCGAATGACCATGCGGAGCAAGAGGATGAGCGCGCGATCGACGAAATCGTGACCGTTTTCCTGCATGGGGTGCAGGGTGTGCCGCCGGATGCGTCAAACCGCCAGTAGACCGCGGCGCGTGGCGATCGTGACTGCTTCGGTGCGGCTGGCGGCATCGAGCTTGGTCAGGATGGAGCCGACGTGGAACTTCACGGTATGCTCGCTGATGTCGAGTTGATGAGCGATCGTCTTGTTGGGAAGACCGTTCGCGACCAGGCGCAGCACTTCCATTTCGCGCGGAGTGAGAATTTCCTCGGAAGGATCGAGCGGTGGCGTGATCCCACTCCAACGGAGCCCTGCCAGCTCGGCAATCTGCGGATCGATCACGATCAAACCACTGACTACCGCCTGTACCGCTGAAACCAGTTCGCTCGACCCGGCATCGCCGGCAAGGAACGCAACTGGTCCACCGCCAAGATCGGGCCAATCGGTTTCCGGTTCCGCCCCCAGAACGACAAAAGGTGGGCGAATCGCCAAATCACGCGCGAGTTCGACCGCAGTCTCCAACCCCTCGTGATCGACCACAATGGCATCGAGTTCGATGATGCCGAGCGGCTCGTCGCCATCGAGCGGCACCACGTCGATCCCAGGATCGGAACGCAAGAGCACCGAGATTCCGGCATGCACGGCCGGGAAGCCGCTGATGACGGCAACCCGGATCTGGCGAGTGGCGATGGTTCCGCGATCGAACATAACCCTGTCAGTATGACCGACCAGATCAGCGCGGCTGCATCCGCTCGGTGGGAACGACGATGACAGTACGCGGCACGCCTCCACGGGTCAGGCCGATTTCGACTTCGTCGCCCGGTTGCACACGCAGCATGGCGGCGGGAATCGACTCCTGATCGACGATCTGATGCCCGGCAATGGAGAGCACTACGTCGCCGATCATCAAGCCCGCCCGCGCAGCGGGGGTGCCGTCGAGCACCTCGGTGAGGACGAATCCGACATCCTGCGACGCATTCGGCAGCGCCGCGACAACGCCGTTGATGCCGAGATAGGCATGCGCGCCTCCCGGAACCAACCCTGCAACGAAGCGTTCGACCGCGGCGGACGGTATCGCCATACCAAGTCGCCCGGCGACCATGGCATTGATGCCGAGCACCCGGCCATCGACATCGATGAGCGGTCCGCCCGAGTTTCCTGGGGCGATTCTGGCGTCCATCTGAATCAAGTCGCCTGAGCGGGGGCCCCGGTCGGTGGCAGCCTGACCGGCGGCGCAGATGATTCCGGCGGTTAGGTAGTCAGTCTGTCCATAGGGGTGTCCCACGGTGATGACCAGCTGCCCGGGGCGAATGCGGGTCGAGTCGCCGATCCGCACTGCCGGGAGATCGCGCGCGTCGATCTCGACCAGCGCCAGGTCCTTCTCGGGTTCGCGCGCCACGACCCGTCCCTCGAACTGTCGTCCGTCTCCCAGAATGATCTGCAGCGTGTTGCTTTGCCCCGCAACATGGTTGTTCGTCACGATCAGGCCGTCTTCGCGCCAGATCGTGCCGGCGCCGTTGCCATTTCCTCGGTTGACCTGCACCACCGAGGGCCTGACCTGTTCATAGAGGCCCGAGAGTTCCGCGTCGATGTCCGCATGTGCTCTGAGCATGGGTGTTGGAAGGGTTGCCGTCATGGATGTTCTTCTCGTTTCGCGTCCCGGAGCCGGCTTTGCAGCGGGAATCGGGCTATGCCCGCTCTCCGGCCACGATCGACTTGTTGATGAGCTCCCCGCCGCGAATGACGGAGATCTCGACCGATTGCCCCACCACGTCTCCGCTGAGTTGCTCCATGAGTTGATCGACCGATCCAACGGCTGTGCCGCCAACCTGCACGATGATGTCGCCGATATAGAGTCCCTGTTGCTCTGCGGGACCGCCCGGTTCCAGTCCGACGATGACGAGCGCTTTCTTGCTCTCGAGTCCGAGCGAGGCAGCCAGTTGGTCGTTGATCGCCACCGCTTGCGCGCTGACACCGAGGAATCCGCGCCGCACCTTGCCATGCTGCACCAGCGAGTCGACGACCTTGTCGATCGTCGCATTCGGCAAGGTGAACCCACTCCCGCGGCCTAGCGTGGAGGAGTTGAGCCCAAGCACCTCGCCCCAAGCGTCGACCAGCGGACCGCCGGAGAACCCCGGCAGCATGGCGGCATCGGTCTTGAGGAATTCGCCAAGCTGGTTGTGGCGGTGGTCGCGGCCTGATTTCCCGCCGATCAAACTGACAACGCCCAGCGACGCCATTGGCCCTGACTTCCCGGGCCGGCCGACGGCCAGCACGAACTGCCCGACCTTCGGCGCGTGTGTCGCCCGCACCGCAGGCGTCAGTTCGGCGTCATCCAATTTCAGCAGCACCAGATCGCTGTTCGGGTCGCGGCCGACCACGCTGGTGGAACGATGTTGACCATCCGGTGTGTCGATATGGATATCTTCGTCGCGTTCGACGACGTGATTGGCGCTCACGATCAAGCCGTCAGCCGACCAAACGATGCCGGTGGCGGGCATCCGCTGCCGTCCGAAGACGGTCACGACGCTATTGGCGGCTTGCTCGACGGCATTGGCAAGATCGTTGGAAAGGCTGGCAAGCACGCTTGTGGATTCGGTCATGGAATTGTTCTCCTGGTTCATCGGCGAGCCATTGCGCTCCGATGTCCAAAGCCTATGCGGAGTGTGAATGTGCGCCAACTGACGGGATGGCGAATCGGCTCCTGATCATTTGGGGAGGTCGGGAGGGTATGCTATGGCGGTTGCATTGCGTTGGGTGGGAGGACGCAGCGGGTGAAGGTCGAGACATTTACGCTCGAACGATGGATGAGCACATGGGAAACCGTGGCCAAATTCGACATCGCGGAAAGCGGCATCTACCCGCTCACCACGCGCGAGCTGCTCGATTTTCTTCCGGCGGATGATCGGCGTGCCGTCGAAGACCGATTGCTCGAACTGCGGCTCGGGTACAACGAAGCGCGCGGTACGGCCAGGTTGCGCGCCGACCTGGCGGACACCTACGACAACGTCAACCCCGATCAGATCCTCGTCACGACCGGAGCCATCGAGGCCAATTACCTGCTCGTGAACACGCTGCTGGAGGCTGGCGACCATATCGTCTCCGTCTTCCCGGCGTATCAGCAGCTCTACAGCGTCGCCAAGGCAATCGGTTGCGAGATCAGTCTCTGGAACATCGTGGAAGACGGTGGCAATTACCGTTTCGATCTCGACGAGCTCGAACGGCTGGTCAAGCCCGAAACGAAGATGATTCTCATCAACACGCCGAACAACCCGACCGGGGCGTTGCTCTCCGACGATGAACTGAAGCGAATCTACGCACTGGCCGAATCGGTCGATGCCTATGTCCTCAGTGACGAGGCGTATCGCTGGCTCGATATTCCCGGCGGTGAGCCGCTGGCAGCTCCGATGCGGAATCTGGGGCCACGCGCCATCAGCGTGGGCACGTTCTCCAAACCGTTCGGCTTGCCTGGACTGCGAATCGGTTGGCTGGCGGCGACCGAAGAGATCGTGAAAGGCTGCTGGAGCGCGCGCGACTATGTCTCGCTGGCGCCCGGCGGATTGTCCGACTTCCTTGCCAGCGTGGCGCTCAGGCAACGGGACCAGATCATCAAGCGCAATCAGGCGATCATGGCGCAGAATCTCGATACCGCGGAAGCATGGTTTGCCAGGCATGGCGAGCTTGCCAGCTGGAACGTCCCGCGTGGTGGATTGCTTGCGCTCGTGAAGTACAACGTCGATCTGCCCTCCGATCAGGTGGCGAACACGCTCGCGCAGGACTACTCCGTCATGCTGGCGCCCGGTTCGACCTTCGGATACGAGGGGCATCTCCGCATTGGCATCGGCCAGACGCCTGCCATCTTCGCCGAGGGGCTGGAACGAACCGCACAGGAGCTGGAGCGCATGACCTTGCAGCAAACTGCCGGCGTGGGGACTCGGTAAGCCTATGGCGCAGGCAGCGACCAGTATCCAGCCGCAGAACGAGCAGCAAGACGCGATCGACGCGGTGATCCGCACCGCCGACCTGACCAAGCGCTTCGGCTCGTTCACGGCGCTGAACCAGATCGATCTCTCGATACCACGCGGCGCTATCGGCTTGCTCGGACCGAACGGCGCAGGCAAGACAACCTTGATCCGTCTGCTGCTCGGGCTTTCGCGCCCCACCTCCGGTTCTGCCGAGGTGCTGGGGTTCGACGCGTTTTCGCAGGGGATCCAGGTGCGCGAGCGGGTTGGCTATATGCCCGAAGCCGAATGCCTTCCGTCCAATGCCACTGCCGCCGATTTCGTCGGTCATATGGCCGAAATGAGCGGGCTGCCCAAGACCGAGGCACGCCAACGCGCCGCCGATGTGCTCTATCAGGTTGGACTCGACGAAGAGCGCTACCGGTTGATCAAGGGGTTCTCCACCGGTATGAAGCAGCGCGTCAAGCTCGCCCAGTCGATCGTGCACGATCCCCAGATCGTCTTCCTCGACGAGCCGACCGCCGGTCTGGACCCGCCCGGGCGCGATTCGATGCTCGAGCTGGTGGAGCGTATTCACCGCATGATGGGGATGACGGTCGTGCTCTCGTCTCACATTCTGGAAGACATCGAACGGGTCTGCGACTACGTGGTCATCATCAACAGCGGTCAGTTGGCGCTGGCGCAGTCGATCGGCGGAGGTCCGGTGGACGGCGCGCAACTTTCGATTCAGATCGATGGCAACGCCGAACAGTTCATTCAGCGGCTCGAAGCGCTTGGCATCGACGATGCGCGCTTGCGCGACCGGATGACCGGTCTGCCGGAGATCGTCATTCGCCAACCGAGCGACAAGGCCTACGACGCGGTGCGTGACACCGCGGTCGAACTCGACGTGCCGCTGATCTCCATGACCGGGAAGACCCGGTCGCTCGAAGACTTGTATCTCCAGGCGGTCGGCGCGGCAGCGCTCGATAGCGATCTGCACGGCGGGGTGTGAGATGGCCGAATCGTCCGTGACTCCACGCGCCAACGATCGCGCCTTTGGCGAGGTCTACGACCGCGGCTACCAGCACTACACCGGTCCGCGGCTTGGGCGGGCGCACGCCTTCCGCGCGCTCACCGGGTATTCCATGAAACGCGCGTTGGGCGCGAAAAAACGCTGGACCGCCAAAGTCGTTCCGGTGATTCTCTATGTGGCCGTCGCGCTGTTGGTCATCATTCCGCTTGGCATCCAGGCGTTCATCGACTCGGCCGAGATTCTGCAGTACTGGGACTACTTCTCGGTGGCCTGGCTGATCCTGGGCGTTTTCGTTGCCACCATCGCGCCGGAGATGCTCTGCGGCGACCGGCGCGAGAAGACGCTGATCCTCTACTTCTCCCGGCCGATCACGCGGCTCGACTACCTGCTTTCGAAACTGCTCGCGACCGCGTTGTTGACTCTGACGATCACGTTGGTGCCACTCGCGATCTTCTGGCTTGGCCGGCAGCTGCTGGAAGACTCTCCGGTACGCGCCATGGGCGACAACATCGGCGATCTGGGCAAGATCGTCGTGGTGAGCGTGATCGTCTCGGCCTACCTGGGCGCGCTCGGGCTTGCCATCTCCGCGTTCACCGGTCGCAAGGCGATCGCGGTTGGCGTGATCGTGGTGGCGTTCATCTTCTTCAACATCCTTGCCGGGGTGCTGCAAGAGGTGTTCGGCACTGACGACCAGAAAGGCTGGTTCGGGCTGCTGAGTCCGGCCCGCACGATCTCGGAATTCGTGTTTGGCATCTGGGATCAACGCAACAACGACGGCGCGTTCGGCAACCCGCTCGACACCTGGGTCTATGGAGCAGCGATGGTCATCGTCGTGCTGATCTGCTGCGCAATCATGTATTGGCGCTATGTTCCAGAAGATTAGGCGCGCGTTCGAAGGAGACGTTCCCGCACCGCGAACCGGCGCATCTGGTTCGCGACAGGCGCTTGCCTCGGGCGCGCACGACCCATCGCGGCCGGTGGCGATCATGTCCGATCAGCCAACGATCGTGCTCGACCACGTCTCCAAGTGGTACGGCGATCTGGTGGCGGTTTCTGACCTCTCGTTCAGCATCGGACCCGGCGTCACCGCGCTCCTGGGACCGAATGGTTCCGGTAAGTCGACCTCGTTGAAGATGATCTGCGGCCTGTTGGGTCCATCGACCGGTACGGTCACCATCGACGGGCTCCCGGCGCGGGGAGATCCCAAGGCGTACAGGAACCTCGGGGTGGTGCTCGACATCGAGCAGGTTTATCCCTATCTCAGCGGGCGCGAGTTCGTGCGCATGAATGCCTTGCTGCAGAAGCTGCCGGATGTGGATGCCGCCACCGAGCGCGCCCTCGCGACGGTGGAAATGACCGACGCGGCCGAGCGCAAGGTGGGCGGGTATTCCAAGGGCATGCGCCAGCGGATCAAGTTGGCTGGCGCGCTGGTGCACGATCCGAGTGTCATTCTGATGGACGAACCCCTCAATGGCACCGATCCCGAGCAACGCGCGCACATGATCCGCCTGATGTGGGAGCTTGGACGCCAGGGCAAGACATTGCTGGTCTCCTCGCACGTGCTTTCCGAGGTGGAGCGGTTCGCCGAGAACATCATCGTCATCATCAACGGCAAACTGGCGGCCGCGGGCAACTACCGCACCATCCGCGAGCGGATCGACAACCATCCGCACATCGTGCGGCTTGGGTCCCCGGAGCCACGCAAGCTCGCGTCGGCGCTGGTGACATTGCCGACGATCAGCTCGGTGCGGATCGACAAGGACGGCCGCGTCTTCGTGGAAACGAGCGAGGTGCGCGACTTCTATCGCATGGTGCCCAAGCTGGCAAAGGACAAAGACGTTCGGCTCACCGAATTGCAGGCAGCCGATGAATCGCTCGAATCGGTCTTCTCGTATCTGGTGGAGCGATAGGGACGAACATGGCAAACGCCCTTTGGAGACCGCTTCCAGTCTTCATGCTGACCATCCGCCAGTTCTTTGGCGGGAAATCGGTCTGGGTCGTGACGGTGCTGGCCTTCCTGCCTGCGCTCTTCGGCTTCATCTACTGGTTCGACGATGCCGACAATCCGCCGGCCTGGTTCTTGAGCGAGAACATCTACCGGCCGTTGGTGATCGCGACCTTGCTGCCGATCATGGTGCTGATTCTGGCCACGGGCGCGCTCGGCAACGAAATCGAAGACGCTACGCTGCCCTATCTGACGCTCAAGCCGATCGGCCGGCTGCGCATCGTGGTCGAAAAGCTGCTGGCCACGTTGGTGGTCTGCATTCCGATCATCCTGGCGGGTTTGGTGGCGACCTACGCGGTCGTCTTCCGGGGAGACGCTGGCGACTCCGAGAGCTTGACATTTCTCTGGGCGCTGCTGGCCAGCGCGGTCGCCGGTATCCTGGCGTACAGCGCGGTCTTCCTGCTGGTGAGTCTCTTCGTCGCGCGCGCGTTGCTGGTCGGCATCGTCTATGCGCTGGTCTGGGAAAGCCTGCTCGGTCGGTACCTCACCGGCTTGAAGGTCGTGTCGATTCGGCATTACACGGAATCGATTCTGGTCGGCATGGCCGACGACCCTGATATCGCCCTTAGCGGCGCAACCGGCGTGGCGACCTCCTGGATCGTGATCGGGTTCGTTACGATCGCCAGCATCCTGCTCGCCACTTGGCGCTTGCGCAATCTGAATCTCGAATAAGCTACCTGCAACGATTCTCTGCCATGCGTGGCATCGCTTGACCCGATGCGCCACAGAGCGCGACGCGCCCCGTTGTCAATGAGCAGCAACTGGCGGCGATCAGCCGAGTGGCGAGATTCCGGTCAGAGCGGGCTCGATTCGAAAACGTTCATTGCTGGGGAGGAAGAGGAATGGTCGATCCAGTGACAACCGCCGCGCCACTCGGGCGATGGCCGAAGACCGATCGCCCGATGGGGATTGGCGTCATGTTGCCATTGCTCGACGGAGGCGCTTTCGGTGGTCAGCCGCGGTTCAGGGACGTGCTGGAGATGGCGCAGACGGTCGAGGCATGCGGTTTCGACGGTATCTGGATGCCGGATCATTTCGTCTTTCGCCACGAAGCCAACAACCGCATGCCACAGGGCATCTGGGAAGCGTTCACGACGATCGCCGCGGTAGCCGCACAGGTACCGAGGGTCTCGATCGGCGTGCTGGTGACCTGCCTTGGGTGGCGCAACCCGGGTATCGTCGCCAAGATGGCCGAGAACATCGACGAGATCAGCGAGGGCCGCTTCATTCTTGGCGTTGGGGCCGGGTGGCATCAGCCGGAGTACGACATGTACCACCTGCCGTGGGATCATCGCTTCGGCCGCTTCAAGGACAGCATCTCGATCATCAACCCGCTCTTGCGCGAAGGCGTGGCCAACTACGAGGGTGAGTACTTTTCCGCGTCCGAGGCCCTGAACTTGCCCGGTGGGCCGCGCCGCGGCGAAGGCGGTCCGCCCATTCTGGTCGGCACGAACGGCCCGAAGACGATGCGGCTCGCTGCGCAGTTCGCCGATGCGTGGAACTCCGACTGGCATCACGACCCGTCGACCGTGCTGCCGCGGCTGGCTGATCTGGACAAGGCATGCGAGGACGTTGGACGGGACCCAAAGACCATCGTGCGAACATCCGGCAGCAATGTCGCGTTGCCTGGTTATCTCGGCCGCCGGGCAAATCCCATGGAAGGCAATCCAGAACAGCTCGCTGAGCAGATTGCCGCGTTCCGCGGGATTGGCTTGCGCCACTGGGTCGCCGGGCTCGATCCCTGCAATCCCGCAAAGATCGAAGAGTTCGCCAGAGTCATCGAGATCCTCGATCGATCGTAGAAACTCCATTCAGAACTGGTCAGATCTGGCGCCAACGTCGCCATACGTGGCGACATCGTCGTCACCGTGGACATCATCGTCGTCACCGTGGACATCATCAAGGAGAAAGCGCGCTCATGGGTAAGCGTCCCCTGAAGATCGGCATCATGCTCCCGGAATCGGAGCGTGAGATGGCAGGCGCAACTGCTGGTTGGAACGACCAGCTGGCGATGACGCTCAAGACCGAGGAACTCGGTTTCGATTCGGTCTGGTTCTGCGACCACTTGCTGATGAAAGTGCCGGGTCACGAGCCGCAGGGCGCGTGGGAGGCCTGGTCGATGCTGGCGGCCTTTGCCGCGGTTACCAAGAGGATCGAGCTCGGACCCTTCGTCTCTTGCACCGCATATCGCAACCCAGCCCTGACCGCAAAGATCGCCGAAACCGTCGATGAGATCAGCGGCGGACGCCTCATCCTTGGCATCGGGTCTGGCTGGGCCGAGCCGGAGTACAAGGCGTTCGGTTTTCCCTTCGATCATCGCGCCAGTCGATTCGAAGAGGCGCTGAAGATCATCGTGCCGCTGATCCGCACGGGACACGTCGACTTCGAGGGTGAGTACTACAGCGCGATCGACTGCGAACTCCGGCCGCGCGGCCCACGACCGGAGGGCATGCCGATCATGGTCGGGACGTTCAGCGGTGAACGGATGATGAAACTGACTGCCCAGTACGCCGACCAATGGAACATTTGGGCGGCGGTCTCCGGCAACACCGCAGCGACCACCAAGCCGCTCATGGAGAAGATGGACGGTATTTGCGAGTCGGTTGGACGTGACCCGAAAACGCTGGAGCGCAGCGTCGCGGTGCTGGTCGATTTCGACAACCCGTATGGCCGTCCTGGACAGAACGTTCCGTCGCTAACTGGCACTCCTGAGCAAATCGCAGACGAGTGCCGGCGATACGCCGAGATCGGGGTCTCGCATATCCAGTTCTATCCCGATCCATGCACCGTCGCAGGGATCGAGCAACTGGCCCCGGTGCTGGAAATTCTGGACCAAGGGTAGCGCGTCGCCCTACTCCTTGCCTCGCTCCGCATCATGCCGGGACCAGAGCAGTTCCAGCCAGTTGGGAACAGTCGCGTCCGGTCGTTGCTCGTCGCGCGGGTAGTACCCCTTGAGGTCGATGATCGGGGTGCCGTCCCACGCGTCGATACCGGCCACATGGAGGCGGTTCCCATCGCGCCGGAGCAGCTTCGGGCAACTCATGCCAATCGGGTTTGGGCGCATCGGAGTGCGGGTCGAGAAGAAGCCAACCGGCGTAAGCCCGTCCGCGTCCTCGGCTTGTCGCGGCTCTCCCGCGGTGCGCCGGCGTTTGGTCCGGTCGAGATAGAAGAGCACCACCAGGTGGCTGAACTCCTCGATCCCGACCAAACCGCCGGACCAGCGTTCGTCGATCTCGAGAATCGATTCGTGCCATGGATCGAAGAAATCGCCAGGGGCGGTTTCTCCAGTTCCTGGCCGAAGCACCCGGCCGATCGCCTGCACGCGGAACCATTGCTTTTCGCGAGTCATTCCTGCTCCTTCAGCCGAATTCCCGGTAGCAGAATCCGCCGTTGTGCGAGAATCCGGAGCAAATCGAACCGGAATCATACGCAGTAGAGGACAACACCATGACCGTCGTCGGAGCTGGATTGCAGATCGACAAGGGACGAATCGCCGAACTGACTGCCAAAGAGGAGAAGCGCCTGAACGATTCGACCCCTGGGTCGGGGCGCATGTACGAGCGGGCCCGGAAGACCATGGCTGGAGGCGTGCCGTCGTCCTATCAGGTGCGCGACCCGTGGCCGATCTATCTGGAGGAGGGCAAGGGATCGAAAGTCTGGGATGTCGATGGCAATGAGCGCATCGACTATCACAACGGCTTTGGCTCGATGGTCCAGGGGCATGCTCATCCGGCCATCATCAAGGCGGTGTCTGAGCGAGTTGCCAAAGGGACCCACTTCGCCGCGCCGATCGAGGATTCGATCGTGGTCAGCGAAGCGCTGGCCGAGCGCTTCGGACTCCCGCTCTGGCGCTATGTGAACTCTGGTACGGAAGCCACCATGGATGCCATGCGCATCGCCCGCGCCTACACCGGCCGCGACACCGTGATGAAGATTCTTGGTTCGTATCACGGTCATCATGACTATGCGATGGTCTGTATCGGCGTCCCTTACGACGATCTCGGCGACCGGGAGGATATTCCCTCGCTTCCCTATGGCGCTGGCATCCCCAAAGCGGTGAGCGACATGACCGTCGCGGTGCCATTCAACGACGCGGGCGCCATGGAGCGGCGCATCGAGCGGCTGGCCGAGGAAGGCCGGTTGCCGGCCTGCGTCATCATGGAAGCCGCCATGATGAACATGGGCGTTATCTTGCCCGAGCCGGGCTACCTGGAAGCCGTGCGCGAGATCACGCGAAAGCACGGCATCGTTTGGATCGTCGATGAGGTCAAGACCGGCCTGACGGTGGCCGCCGGTGGCGCCACCGAGAAGTTCGGTCTCGAACCGGACATGGTCACGCTCGCCAAGGCGCTTGGCGGCGGGCTCCCCTGCGGAGGTATCGGCGCGACCGAAGAGATCATGGAGGTCGTGCTGAACGGATCCGTCTATCAGGTCGGTACGTATAACGGCAATCCACTCACTATGGCCGCGGCGCGCGCCAGCATCGAACATGTCTTGACCGACGATGCCTATGTCCACCTGAACATGCTCAACGACCGCCTGATGGCTGGTTGCGACGCGGTGCTGGAGAAATACCACCTGCCAGGCTATACGGTCGGCATCAGCTCGAAGGGATGCGTTACGTTCTCAGAAGAGAAGATCACGGACTACCACTCGTTCATGGAGAACCTGCACGGTGAGCTGACCGAGCTGGCCTGGCTCTATGCCATGAACCGCGGAATCTTCATGACCCCGGGTCGCGAAGAGGAGTGGACGTTGTCGGTGCAGCACTCGATGGAAGATGCCGATAGATACATCGCCATGTTCGAGGAAATGGCGCACGACTTGACAGCGTAGAGCCGGGTCCGGAGTCCGGAGAAGTCCAGTGTACCGTGACCAGAGGACGTGACAGTCACGCCCTCCATCACGACAATCTCCGGGCTCCGGGCTCCGGGCTCCGGGCTCCGGGCTCCGGGCTCCGGGCTCCGGGCTCCGGGCTCCGGGCTCCGGGCTCCGGACAAGTAGCCCTACTGAAACTTCGCCCTGAGCTGGCCGCACGCCGCGGCAATCTCGACCCCGCGTGAGTAGCGCACCGTGGTGGGGATACCGCGCGATTCGAGGACGGCCGCGAACCGGTCGATATCGGCCGCCTCGGGTCGTTCATAGGGGAGGACATCGACGGGGTTCAGCGGGATGATGTTGACGTGGCAGAGCATCCCCTGCAGAAGATCGGCCAGTTCCGCCGCAATTTCGTCGCTGTCGTTGATGCCTTTCATCAGGGCATATTCGAAGGAGATACGTCGTCCCGTGCGGGCGATGTAGTCACGCGCGGCCGCCATGAGCACCTCGATCGGGAACCGGTTGTTGATGGGCACCAGACTGCTGCGCAGTTCGTCGTTCGGGGCGTGCAGGGAGATGGCGAGATTGACCTGGATCGGTTCCGCGGCCAACTTCTCGATGCCTGGCACGATGCCCGAAGTCGAAACGGTGATGCGCCGCGCGCCGAAGTTCATTCCACGTTTGTCGTTGAGGATGCCGATGAAAGTCATCGTTTCACGGTAGTTGTGAAACGGTTCGCCCATGCCCATCATGACCAGATTTGTCAACGGCCGCCCACGCTCACGCGCCATGCGGGCCGCATCGACGGCTTGCACCACCATCTCGCCGGCGTTCAGATTGCGTTGCAATCCCCCGAGTCCGGTCGCGCAAAACGCACAGCCGACCGCGCACCCGACCTGGCACGAGACACAGACGGTCGCCCGGTCGGGATAGAACATCAGGACGGTTTCGACCAGCTGGCCGTCGTGCGTGGTGTAGAGCATCTTGACCGTTTCGCCATCGTCGGTTTCGATGGCGTGGACCAGCTTCAGTGGATCCATCGGAAGCGTTTCGGAAAGTGACGCGCGCAGCTCGGCGGGCAGGTTCGACATCGCGTCGTAGCTCACTGCCAGCTTCTTGTATGTCCAGTCGAAGACCTGGGCGGCACGGAAGGGTTGCTGGCCGAGTTCGACCATTCGTGTCCTCAGCGCGTCGAAACCCAGATCGTACAGGGTCGTGCGCGTGACACGGCGGCCGCGGGCAGGCATGATGAGAACGTCGGAATCGATGGTTTCGGTCATGATAGTGCTGGTCAGTCTGGAGAGCGGCCGATGGCGGACAGAATCGAACGTCACGCCAAGTATAGGAGCAACGGCCCGTGAAGCCCTTTCGATCGCTGGTACGTCCGTCCGGGAGCTACGATCGCTCCGAAGCGATCTCGTTTGCCTTTCACAAGAATGAACTGCTGGTCGTGCGTTCCGGTGATTCGTTCGCGATTCCCAAGCTCGCCGAACTCGAGCAACTCCAGCTCGATCTTGGACTGGAAACCTACCTTGGCGAGCTGGATGGTTCCGATCTGATCGCCTGGGAGTTGAGCGAGCGCAGCGAGGAGTTCCCCGACGGTTGGGAACTGGCCGGGTTGCGTTCCGTCTATGGCGCGGTCGACGACCAGTTGTTCGCATTGGCCGGACGCGCGGTGCAGTTGCTCGACTGGCGTCGCAATCACAAGTACTGCGGTCGCTGCGGGGCGCAGACCGACCTGGTCGATGGCGACCGCGCCACCAGATGTCCCGATTGTGGCCTTTTCAACTATCCGCGGCTTTCCCCTGCGGTCATCATGACCGTCGAGCGGGACGGCGCCTGCCTCCTGGCGCATGGGGTGAACTTCGCGCCGGGCGTGTACAGCTGCGTGGCCGGGTTCGTGGAACCGGGAGAGTCGCTGGAAGAGGCAGTCGCGCGTGAGGTCAAGGAAGAAGTCGGTATCGATGTCGACAACGTGCGCTACTTCGGCAGCCAGCCGTGGCCCTTCCCGAACTCGCTCATGATCGGCTTCAACGCGCGCTATGCTGGCGGCGAGATCGAACTGGAAGACGCCGAAATTGGCGACGCCAAGTGGTTTACTCCGGACGACTTGCCACTGCTCCCCGGAAAGATCAGCATCGCCCGCCGCCTGATCGACGACTGGATCGAACGGCACTCATAGAATCAAGGCCAGGATTGGTCGTTAGTCGCTAGTTGTCAGTTGTCAGTTGTCAGTTGTCAGTCGCTAGTCGCCTGTTGCCCGTTGCCTGTTGCCTATTGCCTGTTGCCTGTTGCCTGTTGCCCGTTGCCTATTGCCCGTTGCCTCTTGCCTATTGCCCGTTGCCTGTTGCCCGTTGCCCATTGCCCATTGCCTGTTGCCTGTTGCCCGTCGCTCCCTACACCACCCAGAATCCGCGGCTGAACAAGATCGTCAGGGTGGCCAACAGGATTGCCAGGCAGGCGAAGAGGGCGTCACGCGCCCAGCCGGACCAGCGTGGCGAGGCGACGATTGCGCCCAGCACCAGATAGATGCCGATCGACGGCAACAGATAGCGTCCTAGCGAAACCCACGTCACGAGCAGGTGCGCAATCACGGTGACGACCGTGAACATCGCGATGGCCGGCGGCAGGCGTTTCCAGGCGAGGGGAAGCAACGCCAGGAAGACGAGCCCAACGATCAGATTCAGCACGATCACGAGATGGCGGGGATCGCCACCAATTGCCTCGCCAGGGCTGCGCACGAAAAGCTCTGCATAGAAACGCACATGCTCGTCCCAACCACCCCAATGCTCTTGCGCAGTGAAGTAGGCGAAGGCATCGTCGTGCCAGATAGCGGTGTATAGCGAGTAGGCGGCGAAGCCGCCGAATGGCAGCAATCCAGTGGCGATCAGGCGCCAGCCACGCACCCCGTCTTTCCACGCGCCCCAGAAGAGCGCCGGGGCGAGCGCGAGGCCCGCCAGACGCGTGAGCGAAGCAAGCGCAGCGATGGCGCCAGCGCCGAGCCACTTGCCATCCATTGCCAGCACCAATGAGACGAGCACGATGACGAGAAAGAGCGATTCGGAGTAGGCCGCGTTCAGAAAAAACGAGTAGGGCATGAGGCAGAGCAACATGACCGGGTAGACCGCGGTGTGTCCCGAGAGAATTCGCCCGGAAAGCCTGGCGAAGAGCGCCACGGCGATGACAAAGCAGATGTTTGCGAGCGCTATGCCGGCGACTGCGTACGCCGCATCGGTTTGGGCCGAGCCCGAGACACGTGCGAGCCCGCGCATGAGCAGGGGAAACAGCGGTAGGAAACCGAGGCCGTCGCCATCGCTTGGATTGGCCGAAGAATAGCCGAATCGCGCAAGCGCGACATAATGCGCGGCATCCCATCGAGCCCAGCCGTCGAGCGCCGGGTGATCGGGCAGAAAACTGTCCGGAAGCTGAGCAGGATAGAGCCCCAACTTCGGCAGCGATCGCCCAGTTATCCAGACCGCAAACGCCAGTGCTATCCGCGTCGCGATCGCGAACAACACTGCTGGCGCCACAGGCCCGGTTAACCGCTTCACCTACGCTTCCCCCGCAAACACCCCATCGAGGCCACGCCGCTCCGAGTTCCGTCTCCCGACACCGGGACCCGTCGCGTTAGCCGTTGATCTCCATGATGTCTTCCGGCGTGAAGTCCTGTTCACCCTCGGTGCGCTCGAACCAATGAGCCCAGAGTTCGTCGAGGTCCTGACCGGAGGCGGTTTCCAGGGCGGTGAGCAGGTCTTCCGGTTGCGCGATACCGAAGCGGTGCGCTGCCACGTAGTCCTGAAGACCCTGGAAAAAGGCGTCGTCGCCGATAGCGCGCCGGATCATGTCGAACCCGAGCGCGCCTTTGCCGTAGACGGTTCGGCCATAGGGGCCGTTGGTCAGAAAGTCAGCGCTTGGCTGATCGACCACCTGATCGCCGATATTGCCAAAGAGGATGGAAAGGAACGGCCGCTTGAGGTAATCGAGAATCCATTGCTCGGCGGCTTCCGGTCCGTCGATCGCTTGCCGATAGATCATCGAGCTCTCGTTGGCCAGTGCTTCGTCGATGAACGCATGCAGATACTGATTGTTGCCGACGATGCCGTACCACCACTGGTGCGCTACCTCGTGCACCGTGGTGAAGCGGAGGTAATCACTGTTGGGGTCGTAGTGGTAGGAGCCGATGTACATGATGCCTGGGAACTCGACCCCGGCGGCCTGATCGCCCAATCGGGTCTGCACGAGGTCCATTTCGGTATAGGGATAGGCGCCGAATGACTCCGAGAAGACCCGGAACGAATCGACCGCATACTGGAGGACCAGCGCCGCCGCTTCCTCATACCCCGGGAAGTACCAGGAGTTGATGGTGGTTTCCCCCACCTGCTCGGACATCATCTGCAGCGTCGTGCCCGCGGACATGACGAAATCGCGCATCGGACCGGCGGTCCAGCGGTGTGTGGTGAGCGGGCCGATTGGTTCCTGCGACACCTCGGAACCGCTGGTGACGAATGTGATATCGGCCGGCGCGGTCAGGGTGATGTCGAACATGGCGGAATTGGAGAAGACCGGGTCGCCAACAGTGTTTGGCACGTCGAGCACCCATCCATTGGCTGGATCCCATCCCGCCAGGAGGGGCATCCATTGAGCCAGGTTGTAGGACGACGAATCACTGAAATACCCGAACATGCCATAGCTGGTGACTGGATCGAGCGGGATCGTCGTGACGAAATCGAGGGCGACGGTGACGCTGTCGCCAGGTTCCAACGGCGTTGCCAGCGGCAGCGACACCAACGTCGTATCCGCACCGGTGACTGGCTCGACCGCCTGATTGGCGACGGTCACGTTCGCCAGCTCCATCGAACCGCCGCCATAATCCTCGAAGTTGGGGTAGAGCCGCAGATGGATCTGCTCCTGTGGAACCTCGGTGAAGTTCACGTAGTCCAACGTCAGATGACCCTCGATGCGGGCTGGTTGGTCGGATGCGGGCACCAGGCTGCCGGTGACGTGATAGACCGGCAACGTTCCCTCGAACGTTTGCTCGATCTCGCCAGACAGCGACGGAATCATATCGGCAAAGAGCACATTGCTCGACGACCGCGCGCTGGGTGATTGCGCTGTCGCCGCTGGGGCAACGCTCACGATGATGAGCAACGACGCGATCAGCGAGATGAAGCGGGTGAACCTCTGTGGACATGACATTTGCGTGCCGGGGGACTCCTGAGACTATGCTAGCGTCGATGAGCGCCAAGCCCACCGATCCGGTCGATCCGGCGACAACTGTAGAGCATCCGATGCCTGCGAACGATCCGTTTCGCCCACTGGTGATTCCTGCCACCATGCGGCAGGAGATCGTACGCCATGTAGCAGGCTGGCTACCGTACGAGGGTTGCGGGCTGGTTGCCACGGAACGCCTGTCCGAGCACGACCGAGGCGTTCATTTCTTTCCCGGAACCAACATCGATCGATCCCCCGTTCGGTACACGATGGACCCATGTGAAGTCATCGCCGCAATGAAGGTGATGCGTTCGCATGGCTGGCAGTTCGGCGCGATCGTGCACAGTCATCCGTCATCGCCGCCGACGATCTCCGCCACAGATGCGCGTGAGGCGTATTACCCGGATGTGCGGCTGATCATCGTCTCGTTTCTGCACGGCGAACCGGAGTTTGGGTGTTGGGCGCAGCGCCCTGATCCGGAGTCCCCCGTCTTTCTGCCTGTCCCGCTGGTTTTCGTCAATCGATAAGGGAACGCTCAGAGAGAGCCTTTCCTGTATGCTTGACCAACGGCATTCGCCGGGTTGCGGGCCGCCGTCAGGCGGCGCCGGGCTGGCAATCGTTGGCGTCGTGTCGACAGTTCAGGGAGCGAATGGAACCATCCCGACGTTCGCGCGAGCAGATTCTGGAAGACCTCGCTGGCTTTCCAGACGATCTGCGCAGGCTGTTGTTTTCCGCGCATGATGAGGACGATCTCTACCGCCCGGGAAGTGACGGCGGTTGGGGCATCGTCGAAATCCTTCCCCATCTTCGGGATTGGGAAGAGATCTACCTCGAGCGGGCGCGCCGCATCGCCGAGGATGATCAGCCCGATATTCCAGGGTATGACGATGCACTCTGGCCGATCGAGCGGGACTACCGCGGGCAAGACCCGCGCGAGGTATTCGACGAATTCGCCGATCTGCGACACGAGCATGTCGAGTACCTCATGACCCTGCCGCTCGATGCGTGGGACCGGATCGGAAATCACAGCCTCTACGGTGAAATAACGCTCGGGTGGATGGAAGACCATCTGTGCGATCATGATTCCGAACACCTCGACCAGGCGCGCGAGGTTCTTGCGGGATAATGACCTGATCCGGGATTCGCCCGGGCGGCATGAGTGGAGTGAACGACGCATGGCGGTCGAACAGCCCAACGCCGGTGGACCGGCACGTCAACGTCTCAACGCATTGGATCTTCCGGTCGAGGATCTGGACAACGATTCACTCATCGTGCGTCTCCAGATGACCGTCAATCATCTCTCCCGCTGGTTGACGCCGATCACAGACAAGCAACTGCTCATGCATAGCGCTCGCCGGGGTGAGAAGTCGGTCTTCGAGCTGCTGCAGGAGTTGCGCGACACCGAGCAAGTCGCATTTGCGCGCATGAACGCCATTGCCAACAGCATCAACCCCGATCTGGACAAGCTGCCGGACCCGCGCTATTTCGCCGAGAAGGACAAGCCGGGTTTCGACCGCTCTCCCCTGTCGGTTCTGGCGCAGTTTCGCCGGTTACGGCAGAGCACCTGCGCTCTCCTGCGCAGCCTGCCGGACAATGCCTGGAAGCGAGTTGGCACCAGCCGTTTGGAACACGACTGGCAGATTCGCACCCTCGCGGAGTATTTGGCCGAGAACGACACCCGCATCTTGCACTTGATCGATGTCCAGCTGCACACAACCGGGGTTCGGCAGAACATCAACGATGTTTCCGGAGTGCATCTGACCGATTTGATGACGATCTACCCCGTCCGGCAGCGGATCCGGTAGCAGGCAGCCGCGCGTGAGCCTGTCGTATCGGGAAACCGCTATCGCCGAGATTCTGGCTCGCGAGTTCTTCGCGGCCATCGATGCGCGCGACCCGAAGCGCTTGTTGGCCACACTGGCGGATCACGCCACCTTCCGCGCGCTGCCGCACTCTGCCCCGATTCGCCCGGCGGATGAGATCGTTTCGTATTTCGGCACCGTGGTGTCGTCCTATCCGGAAGCGCATTGGGAGGTGAGCG